>DATIRH010000158.1:0-2428 GCA_035469845.1 Proteiniclasticum sp.
TCGCAGATCAACGCTGCAAATAGAATCTCCAGGGAAAAGTTTGCTCTCTTCTCCCTGGAGATAACCTGTTTATGCTTTTTCTCTCGGTTTGATGGTTCTATTTTTGTTTTCCTTCGGAAGCTGCACTTCAATAATGGTGCCACCTTCTTTTCTTCTCTGAGCGGTTATGCTGCCTCCATGGCAGTCCGCGATCCATTTGGCAATGGAAAGACCAAGTCCTGTTCCTCCATTGTTTCTGTTTCTCGCCTTATCTTCTCTGAAGAATCGGGTGAAGACTTTATCCAGGTTTTCTTCTTTGATGCCTACACCGTTGTCCATGACCCGGATGATGCCCTTGTCCTTGGTGGAGGTGATGGAAAGTTCGATGACGCCTTCATCTTTTGTATACTTCAGAGCATTGTCCATTAGAATGATCAGAAGCTGATGAAGATTTTCATAGTTTCCTTCGATGATCACTTCTTCAGAAGGACTGTACCTGAACTTCTTGTTCTGAATCATGGCGAACTCTCCGTAGATGATGGCGATGTCGTCGCCCAGTTTTCGAAGATCAAACCTTTCCACCTTATCCAGGGTCGCCCCAGCATCGGCTCTGGTCAGAATCATCAGGTTTGAGACCATTCTGGAAATCCTTCGACTTTCACGAAGGGCTGGTTCAATATACTCGTATTTATCAATAATCTTCTCTTCCGGATTTCTCAGCAGTCCTTCCAGACGGCTCTGGATCACCGCAATGGGCGTTCTCAGCTCGTGAGATGCATCCTGAAGAAATGCTCTTTCCTTTTCAATGGACTCCATCATGGGCCGAATGGTGGCATTGGCGAGGACATAACTGATCACGATGGAGGTCAGGATGATCAGAATGCTTCCGTTCACAAGAATCTTTTTCAAGCTGTTCAATACTCTTATATCTGAATCGATATTATAGAGAACCTGTGCCTCTCTTGGCTCTCCCTCCAGAAACAGATTGAACTTGATGGTTCTGTAATGACCTCCCTTGTAGGAAATGGTTCTGATTTCCTCCAGAGGAATCTCCTGTATCTCTTTTAGTCCGCCACGATAGAACTCTGTTAAAGGAAACTCGGGATCAAGCTTTCCATCCTCTCCTCTCACGATGGTGATGGTCTTCGGATTCAAAGGAAGCACCACCTTAAGGTCCTTGTCATAAATCCGCTGCACCGCTGATTTATAGAGCATCAGATCCTGGTCCACCTTCTTGATCTGATTTGTGGAAACAAACATGAAGATGCTCACTGCAAAAAGCAGGATAATCACAAAAAAGGCAGATACATACCCTATGATGATCCTAAGCTTTTTCTTCTTCATCAGTCACTTCCTCCACTGAGAACATGTACCCTAAGCCTCTGACAGTTTTGATGGGCAGCGTATATCCGTAATTCTTAAGTGCTTTTCTGAGATTTGAAACATAGACTTCCACGACACTGACCATGGTGTCCGAGTCAAATCCCCAGATCCGGTCAAAGATCTGTTCCTTTGTCAGGATGGTGTCTTTATTCGAGATCAGATACTCTAGAAGATCGTACTGCTTTCCCTGAAGAAAAATCTCTTTCTCCTTCAGAAATACCCTCTTTGATTTTCTTTCCAGTGTCAGATCCTTATATTTAATTGTCGCAATATCCATCAGCCTGCCGCTCCTTCTAAGAACAGCCTCCACTCTGGCAAGGAGTTCTTCTCTGAAGAAAGGCTTTACTATATAATCATCTGCGCCTAGTTTCAGCCCCTTGATCTTATCCTCAAGACCATCCTTTGCCGTAATCATGATAACAGGCGTTGTGATGCCTTGTTTTCTCAGGTTCTCGAGAACTTCATACCCATTCATTTCCGGCATCATGATATCCAGCAATATACAATCGTAGATATCCTTTTCCGCCTCATAAAGCCCTTCTTCTCCATTACCAGCCAGATCCACGGAAAAATTATCACTTAAATAATCACCGATAGATTCCGCCAGGAGCTTATCGTCCTCTATTATCAACATTTTCATTGTTTTCACCTCTACCCAATCAACAAAGCGACATGTACTAATATTTGTAAACCTTATGCTATAATGGATTATAAACTTTTATAATTAAACTTGTCTTAAAGGAGGCGCTTCCCTTGGATTTCGTCGTTCTAGCCTTGTCCTTTTTTGCGATTGTCGTGGTTCTCAAAATCATGAAATCAGCATTTAAATTTGTTCTACTGGTAGCCATTTTACTTTTCATCGCATACTATCTGGATCTTCAGGGAATCATCGACATCGGTCCGTTTCTTGATGCTCTAGGAATCTGATTAGAGTGCATTCTGATTGTTACAGGAAAGATTACCAGAGAACAGAGATGTAGAAATAGAAGTAAAAAAGAGGAAGAGAAATGGTACCATGAGGGCCTTTCTCTTCCTTTATTATTTCTCAATGTTTAGATTTATGTTT
>DATIRH010000159.1:0-2187 GCA_035469845.1 Proteiniclasticum sp.
CTCTTAATCCGACCATGTCCGTCGGGGCACAGGTCATGGAGGGGATGATCTATCATGATGGTAAAAGCAAAGACGAAGCAAGAAAGAAGGCTATTGAGCTTTTAAATCTTGTAGGTATGCCTGAACCGGAGAAAAGAATGAAGAACTATCCCCATCAGCTGTCTGGTGGTATGCGTCAGAGAGTGGTCATTGCCATTGCGCTGTCCTGTGATCCTGAAGTGCTGATCTGCGATGAGCCGACCACAGCACTGGATGTGACTATTCAGGCTAAGATTCTGGAGCTCATTAAAGATGTCCAGCAGAAGCTTGGCATCTCGGTCATCTACATCACCCATGACTTAGGCGTGGTGGCTAAGGTGGCAGATTATGTTGCTGTAATGTATGCTGGAAAATTCATTGAGAAGGGAACCACAGAAGAAATCTTCTTTGATCCCCGTCATCCTTATACCTGGGGGCTTCTTTCAGCGATTCCAAGTCTTGAGAAGACGGAGCATTCACTCTATGCCATCCCTGGAAGCCCACCAAATCTTCTGAATCAGGTGGTGGGAGACCCATTTGCTCCAAGAAATCTCTATGCGCTGAATATCGACTACAGAGAAGAACCACCCATGTTTAAAATTACGGATACCCATTATGCCAGCACCTGGCTGCTGCATGAAAATGCTCCAAAAGTGGATATGCCGGCTCAGCTGAAGGCAAGAATTGATGTCATGAAGAAGGAGGTGAGGGACAATGGAAAATAGAAAGCCTCTACTGGAAGTGAAGAACCTGAAGCAGCACTTCAGGGTATCGAGAAAGTTTTACGTGAAGGCGGTGGATGGTGTCTCATTTGAAATCTATCCTGGTGAAACCTACGGACTCGTAGGCGAATCAGGAAGCGGAAAATCCACCATCGGACGTTCTGTCATCAGGCTCTATGAGCCTACTGGCGGAGAAATCATCTTCAATGGAATGGATATATCAGGGAAAATGGATAAGAATACGTCCAAAGCCCTTCGAATGAATATGCAGATGATCTTTCAGGATCCTATGGCATCACTGAATCCAAGAAAAAAAGTACTTGATCTCATTGCGCTGGGACTGGATATTCATCATCCTGAAATGAAAGCGGAGGAGAGAAAAAAGAAAGTCTATGACATCCTGGATCTTGTAGGTCTTTCCCATGAACATGCAAACCGTTATCCTCATCAGTTTTCAGGAGGTCAGCGCCAGCGTATTGGAATAGCAAGAGCGCTCATCATGGATCCGGATCTTGTCATCGCCGATGAAGCCATCAGTGCACTGGATGTTTCCATTCAGGCCCAGGTGGTAAACCTCATGAAGGAGATTCAGGAGAAAACAAATATTGCCTATCTCTTTATTGCTCATGATCTGTCCATGGTGAAATATATTTCGGACAGAATCGGTGTCCTTCATTATGGTCACCTGGTGGAGACCGGGACAACGGACGAGATCTTCTCCAATCCGATCCATCCCTATACCAAGTCTCTCTTATCGGCTATTCCACATCCCAATCCCATCACGGAGAGGGATAGAATAGCCATGAACTATAACTATTTAGAGAGTGGCATCGACTATAACAAAGGAACGCTTGTTACTATCGGAGGAACTCATAAAGTACTGGCAACTGAAGAAGAGCTTGCCCAGTGGACCAGATAGAAATAATCTAAGCTAATAGACGGAATGCTGTCGGAGTGAACAGCATAAGGGAAGGAACCGTTACAAAATCAGATGATCTGGTTTTATAGCGGTTCCTTTTATTTGCTTGTCTTATATTTAATCAGCTGTTATAGATTTTTTATAGTCGGTAGTTGCAAAGTAGGTCCCTATGATCATGATGACTAAAGCGATGATGAAGGTGAAGGAAGGTATTTCGAGAAAGATCATCAGAGACAGACCTGCACCGATAAAAGGTGCAACAGCGTAATAAGCACTAGTTTTGGCAGCACCCAGCTCCCTTTGCGCGTAAACATAGAGGTAGATGCTCAGTCCATAAGCCACAAATCCCAGAAGAAGTGTCAGTGCTATATAAAGAAGGTTGCTGGTGGTCTCTCTCAGTGCCAGTGATATAAGCAGGGAACCAAGCCCTGAACCGAAACCTTTCAAAATGACCACCTGAAGTGGGTCTTTTACTGAGAGTTTTCGGGTTATGTTGTTTTCAAAACCCCAGCTTATTGATGCCAAGAG
>DATIRH010000160.1:0-7072 GCA_035469845.1 Proteiniclasticum sp.
CGTCCCTGAGCTTATCAAGAATCAACGAAAGAACACCCGCTTCATGACTTATGAGAAATGAAAAAGTCGCTTTCCTTCCCTTGCTTCCTTCTGAAAGAAGAAAGACATGATCCTTATACTTATAATAAGCACTTCTGGATATTCCGACGGCTTTCACACCTTCGCTGATATCCTTGACCTTGCCTGTGTGAATCAGTGTTTTGACTTCCAGTACTTTTGAAAAAATTTCAGGCAGGATTCTGCTGTTGACAATGTAGAGTTCATCATCCATGTAATCACCTTCTCCTATCACTTTATTTATCTCTTCGATACGCCGAGCTTTACGCTGAGCTTCTCCAGCATGTCGATGGTCATGGATTCCAGATTGTATCTGGTTTTGAATCCCCATTCTTCAATGGCAGCTGAGTAATCAATGCTGTCAGGCCAATTGTTTGCTATACCCTGTCTGAAAGGATCCACATTATAGGTCATCTTGAAATCTTTGATATGTTTTCTGATTTCATTTGCGATCATTTCAGGATCGAAAGACATGGCTGAAATATTGAAAGCATTTCTATGAATCAGTTTCGACGGATCCGCTTCCATGAGCTGGATGATTGCATCCAGGGCATCAGGCATATACATCATGTCCATGAATGTTCCCTTGTCTATGTAGGATTCATAGGAACCCTTCAGTAGGGCATCATAGTAGATGTCCACTGCATAGTCTGTAGTTCCGCCTCCAGGAGGTGTCACATAACCGATTAGTCCAGGAAATCTTACGCCTCTGGTATCCAGACCGAATTTCTGGAAATAGTAGTCACATAAAAGCTCTCCAGATACTTTTGTTACTCCGTAGATGGTCGTAGGTCTCTGAATTGTGTCCTGCGGCGTTGCAATCTTCGGCGTGTTTGGTCCGAATGCCCCTATGCTGCTTGGCGTAAAGAACTGCGTGTTATATTCACGAGCCACTTCCAGCGCATTGACAAGACCACCCATGTTGATGTTCCATGCAAGCAGCGGATTGGCTTCTGCAGTTGCAGAAAGAAGTGCAGCCAGATGAATGACGGTATCCACTTTTTCCTTCTTCACGATTTCTGCCATGGTGCTGGCATCCAGCACATTGAGGATCTCGAAGGGTCCTGCCAGCAGCGGTGAATCCTCGTCTGGTCTTCTGATGTCTGTTCCGATGACATTATCATTGCCATACTGTTCTCTTAATACAGTGGTCAGCTCTGAACCTAGTTGCCCCATGGCTCCGGTTATGAGTATTTTCTTCATGCTTCGTCTCCCTTAAATTACACCTAATTCTTTTCCGACTATTTCATAGATTCTGACTGCTTCCATGAGCATTTCTTTTGTATGTTCTGCTGTTGGCATATTTCTTACTCTGCCTGTTCCAAGAGGAACCGTAGGGAACACGATGGATTTCGCGTAGACCCCTTCTTCGTTCAGTCTTTTCGAGAACTTCTGCGTAAGATTTTCATCGCCGATGATGACTGGTGTGATTGGTGTTCCTGAATGTCCGATATCGAATCCCAGTTTCTTCAGTTCTGCCTTCAGGAGTTTTCCGTTTTCCCAGAGTTTTTCATTCAGAGACGGATCTTCTTCCATGATCGTTATGGCTTCAATACAAGCTGCAGCATTTGCAGGTGTAAGAGATGTGGAGAAAAGAAATGGTCTTGCTCTGACTTTCAGCCAGTCGATGAGATCCTTCGTTCCTGCTACATATCCGCCAACAACGCCGATGGCTTTTGAAAGTGTACCCATCTGAAAATCAATGTCCTTGGCATGTCCGAAATGCTTGACTGTTCCTTTTCCTTTGCCCATTACGCCTGAACCGTGTGCATCATCAATATAAGAGATGATATCCAGTTCCTTGCAGACCTCAACAATTCCATCAATATTGGCTACATCGCCATCCATGGAAAATACACCATCGCTGATATACATGATCTTTCCATAAAGACCTGACTCTATGGCTTCTTTTCCTTTGGCTCTAAGATCGTCCATATCCTGATGCTTCACTCTGATGATTTTCGCACCGGATAGTTTGCATCCGTCAATGATGGATGCATGATTCAGCTCATCTGATAAAATCGCATCCTTCTTTGTCATCACTGCTGAGATTGCACCCATATTGCAGTTGAATCCGGACTGAAATGCGATGGCCGCTTCTGTTCCCTTGAACTGTGCAATCTTTTTCTCAAGTTCAACATGGATGTCCATGGTTCCGTTGATGGTTCTGACTGCGCCTGCACCCACTCCATATTTATCCGTAGCATCTTTTGCAGCTTTCTTCAGTCTTTCATGTCCTGCAAGACCTAGATAGTTGTTTGAAGAAAGATTGATAAGCTCTCTTCCGTTTATAGTGATTTTAGGTCCGTTGCTTCCTTCTAATACGTCAATTTCGTTATAAAGACCTTTTTTCTTCAGATCTTCCAGATTTTCTGTCAGGAATTTGTCCAGTACTTTACTCATTTCGAAACCTCCTGTGTTCTTCGTGTGTTTACAAATAGTTACATTTGTCCGTATACTCTATTATAGCAGAAGTAGAAAAATTATAAAACCAATCTGGAAGAATTTGATTGTTTGTTAAGAAATCCTTTACATGAAGGGGCAGAATGATAAAAAGAGTAAGGTCATATCAAAAAATTGATACGCCCCTACTCTTTTTCTGTTTTTCTTAATTCATGTCTCAGCTGGATAATCTGTTTCAGTTCAGAAACCGAAAGATTATTCTCTCTATTTCTATGAAGGATTGCATGGCAGTTCTCACAGATTGGAATGAAGTCTTCTTCCAGATCAAATTCATCCATATTTTTTTCATCCTTGATGATCTGATGGATCTGTATATATCCTCTGCCCACATCACCATAATACGATTCATAGTTAAAACCGCAGATGGCGCAGCTCATTCCCCTTTGCTTCAATACCTTCATTCTGATCTCAGGGTCTGTTTCAAATCTTGCTTTTACCCCATAGATGAACTTGTCTGCATGAAGCACATATTCATTTGCGTCTCTTTCCACATCTTCAGGAAAGATGATATCTGCATAGAAAGTTTTCTTATTGATCTTCTGAAGCCTCAGAAGTGGTGTACTCTCTTCTCTGATTTCATAGCCATAGCTCTCAAAAACATATTTAGACGTCACATTGCTCAGTTCTCTGGTCAGATCTTTTCCCCATCTGAGCTTGCCTCTTAGTCTTTTATAGTCATCCAGATAAAGCACGCCGAAATATTCCACTTTATTATAAAAGATTCTGATATCCCATCTGTCATGCTTTTCCATTTCATGGAAATGGAAAAAGTCTCTCAGGTAGTTGGGGATTCTGATTTCTCCATAAGTCAGAAGCGATTTGTCTATTCTTTTTATTATGATATGATCATCGATGATTTCAAAGGAATTAAACGACTTCTGCATGGAATCTCCCCACCTTTCTTTCCTATATAGACCAGAGTGAAAAGTACTATGTCATTTTTCATATTCATCGGATATTTCATTGTTTCATTGTAACCAGCTGAAATCTCCAGGTTTTTCAATGGTTTGAGCCATGTCTGAAATTCCTGCTCAAAACAGAGAAGTTAAATATCGATATAAAATTCTGTCTATTACCTATTATAAATTATATGAATGCTTTTCTCCACCAATTAAAAAAACTTTTTTATGTAGCCCACTTTTATTTGTTGCATTAAGTGAGTCTTAGTGCTAACATAATGAAGAATTATTCCTAAGGGAGGATGACTAGTGAATTTAAATGAAGTAATGAAATTCGTGGAAAGTGAATATATAATCATTAACAATACCCCGTGTGATATCTGTGGTGGAGATTACCTCACAGAATCCGTTGGCCTGACCTTCGAGAACGGGAAACCGGAAAATATAACACATTGTGTCTGCGAAAGCTGTGGTCATGAAAGAGAATTTTCTTTCAGAGCACCTTTTATAAGCCCCATGAATCAGGAACCAGATCAGGAAGAATTAAATTAGAGGTGAAGAATGAAAAAAGAGATCATTGATGCCATCAATCAGGACATTGAGGATGCATTAACCGAAGTATCAGACATGGAAGCCATACTGGATCAAAGCCCTACACAGGACTTTATCAAAGAAAAATTCAAGGTACTGTCAGAAAAAGTATCCAGCCTTGAATCCATGCTTATTAAAGAAGGAATACTTTAATCCGGACAGAATGCATGCGCATTCTGTTTTTTATTGATAATTTTTATCAAACGTGCTTTACTGAGTCTATAGAAGTTCAAGAAAATTAAAGGACAGGTGAAACCCATGCTACTAGAAACAGGCTGCCCCTGCACTTGCGAAAGCTGCAGTAAAAACGGCGTCACATGTGTAGACAAGATCAGTCTTTTTGACTCATTAACAGACAAGCAGAAAGAACTCATTCTTTCAAAGTCTATCCATCGAAGCTTCGACAAGGGCGAGATCATCTTCTCCCCAGGAGACCCTGGAGATAATCTCTATATCATCAACAGCGGAGAAGTGAAAATATATAAATTATCCAGTCAGGGAAAACAGCAGGTTCTCCACGTACTGGGACCGAAAGATTTTCTGGGAGAGCATGCGCTTTTTGATCAGAAACCCATCATGAATTCGGCGGAAGCCATGAAAAAGACCAATATCTGTATTCTGAAAGGATCTGATATCAGAGACCTGCTTATGGAGCATCCCGAAATGGGACTGAAGATCCTGGCCCAGTATGCGAAAAAGAACGTGCAGGTTCTGGATATCGTGGAGTCCATGGGACTTTATGATGTGGAGCAGAGAATTGCAAAATACCTTCTGGGTCTTTCAAGAGATTTCTCCATGAACGAATTCAGACTACCTTTCAGTAAGGGAACCCTGGCAAGCATCCTCGGAACATCTCAGGAAACCCTCTCAAGAAAGCTATCCAGTATGCAGGATGAAGGGATCCTTGTTCTTTCAGGGCAGAGAAACATAGAAATTCTAGACCTGAAGCGCCTGGAAGCAATCATGGAAAGCTGAGTCAACAAGAAACAGATCTGACCATAGAACCAGACAATTTCAAAAGGGCATTCGTATCAAAAAGTATACGAATGCCCTTCTTTATGTTCTTTTCATTCTCTATGTTTTTCTGGTTTCTCAGTTTATAAGTTTGTCAGTTTGTCAGTTCAGTTTCTATCCTCAGATTTCTCCACTGAAATACTATTATAATGATGCTACAACTTCACCAAGCAGATCATATTCCATGGCTTCTGTTATTTTCACATTGACATAGGAACCCACCATGATTTCATCCTCTGATTCTATGATGACCGTTCCGTCTATTTCAGGTGCCATCTCATAGCTTCTGCCGTAATAGCCGTTTTCATCAAGCCCTTCTATGAGCACTTCATAGGTTCTTCCGATTTTCTTCTCATTCACTTCTTTACTGACTTCCTGCTGTCTGGTCATGATGAGGTCCAGTCTCTTTTCCTTCTCGGCTCTCTTCACTTGTCCCGTCATCTGCGCTGCCGGTGTACCCTCTTCTTTGGAATAGGTGAACACGCCCAGCTTGTCGAACTTCACTTCTTTGACGAAGTCATAGAGCTCACTAAACTCTTCTTCCGTTTCCTGAGGGAATCCTACGATGAGAGAGGTTCGTAGCACGATCTCCGGGATTTCTTTTCTCAGCTTCTCGATGAGTGCCAGAATATCCTCTTTCTTTGTTCTTCTTGCCATTCTCTTCAGCACACCATCACTGATATGCTGGATAGGAAGATCCAGATACTTCACAACTTTGTCGTTGTCTCTGATCTCGTTTATGAGCTCATCATCAAATTCTTCAGGATAGAGGTACAGCACTCTGATCCATTTGATTCCTTCTATTTCCTTCAGCTCGCGTAGAAGTGGTGACAGTGTCTTCTTTCCATAAAGATCCGTTCCGTATCTTGTGGTATCCTGTCCTACGATGATGATTTCTGATACACCACGTTCTGCAAGGGTTTTCGCTTCTTTAAGGATGTTTTCCATGGGTCTGCTTCTGTATTTTCCTCGAATCTTCGGAATAATACAGTAGGTACAGAAATTGCTGCAGCCTTCTGATATTCTGAGATAAGCTGTCTGGCCGAATCCAGTGGTGATCACACGATCGCCTTCATTGATTCCGATTTCCAGAAAATCCACTGCCATGATCTTTTCTTTTGTCTTGATGAATTTCTCCACATACTGGTCCAGAAAACCGTAATTGTTCACGCCCAGGATGATATCCAGTTCCGGCATCAGTTTCAGAAGCTCTTCCCCGTATCTCTGGGTCAGGCATCCTGTAGCCATGAGTAGTTTGCAGTTATGAAGCTTCTTGTAGTCCGCCATCTCGAGTATGGTGTCGATGGATTCCTGCTTCGCGCTTTCAATAAAGCCGCAGGTATTGACGATGATGATATCCGCTTCCTTTGGCTCATCCGTCAGTTCATATTTATTTTTCAGCATGCCCAGCATGATTTCCGAATCCACACGATGTTTGTCACAGCCAAGACTTACCAGTCCTATTTTATATTTTTCCAATTTAATTCTCCCTGTTATCTTCACAATTGTTCCATATCTATTTCTCTTTCTTTTTATACCGGTATATTATATCCTTTCTTTCAGGAAATGCCAATGCTTATTCATAAGAAGACTTTTCATAGATTGAAGCCGCAAATAGAATCTCCAGGAAAAAGTTCATTTCCTTTTCCCTGGAGACTACCTGTTTATGCTTTTTCTCTCGGCTTGATGGTTCTATTTTTGTTTTCCTTTGGAAGCTGCACTTCAATAATGGTTCCACCTTCTTTTCTTCTCTGCGCGGTGATGCTTCCGCCATGGCAGTCCGCGATCCATTTGGCAATGGAAAGGCCAAGGCCTGTTCCTCCATTGTTTCTGTTTCTCGCCTTATCTTCTCTAAAGAATCGGGTGAAGACCTTATCCAGGTTTTCCTCTTTGATGCCTACCCCATTGTCCATGACCCGGATGATGCCTTTGTCTTTGGTGGAGGTGATGGAAAGTTCAATGACACCCTCGTCTTTTGTATACTTCAGTGCATTGTCCATGAGAATGATCAGAAGCTGATGAAGATTCTCATAGTTTCCTTCGATGAT
>DATIRH010000161.1:0-2019 GCA_035469845.1 Proteiniclasticum sp.
GATCTGGAAGGACTTCTGATCATAAAGCACAAGATAAACCAGCAGATCTTCCATCTTCAGGAAATCCGTGATGGCTTCTCTGGCTACTCTTAAAGCGTCTTTTTTGGGATAGCCGTAAATGCCCGAAGAAATCAGCGGGAAAGCAATGGAGTCCAGATTTTTCTCTTTTGCCAGTTTCAGTGCACTCACATAAGCACTTCTTAATTGCGCTTCTTCCTGATGCTGTCCATCCTGCCAGATGGGACCCACCGCATGAATGATATACTCCGCTTTGAGCTTGTAACCCCTAGTGATGACTGCACTTCCCACGGGACACATATGGATTCTGTCGCATTCTTCCTGAAGTTCTTTGGGTCCTGCTTCAAGAAAAATGGCTCCACAGACACCTCCTCCCATCTTGAGTGTAGTATTGGCCGCATTGACGATGGCATCCACATCCATTTTCGTGACATCGCCCTGTACGATTTTAAAAGGCATCTGCATTTTCCCCCTTCATCAAACTTGAAATTCTCTACTGTTCTGCTCTGATCTTTTATATTACAGAAAGGACTGCTGATAGGCTTCATCCAGTCGCTCCAGATAGTCCCTGAATGCTGTAGCAAGGGTATACTTCTCTTTGATGCTCTCTCTTGTCTCAAAGAGAAGCTCCTCATTGGGTTTTTCCACCTTTATGTGATAAGCCTTCAGTCTCCACTCTATATGGGTGAATAGAAACTTTTTGTCTTTTAACGATCCGATAGATACCGGCTGAAGATTCATCTCCTTCAGAAGAGCCTCCACTTCATTCTTTTCATAGAATCCTTCTTCATGAGGAAATTCATAGAGTCCGCCCAGAAGTTTCCCTTCTGGTCTTCTTCTGATGGCATATCTTCCATTGTATTCCAGAAGAAGCACGGTCCTTTCTTCGACTTTTTTCTCTTTTGGTTTTTTCTTTCTGGGAATTTCATCCTGCAGTTCTTTCTCATAGGCCATGCAGTAGTCTTTTACCGGACAAAGACCGCACTTAGGGCTTCCATTGGGAATGCAGATCAGCGCACCTACTTCGATGAGCCCCTGATTGAAATTACCCGTTTCCTCTTCGGGAAGAACATTTTTCACCGTATCCTTCAACAAATCCATGACGACTTTCTCTTTGATGTCTTCTCTGACGCCCAGGAGCCTCGCCATGACGCGAAAGACGTTCCCGTCAACCGCTGACACCTTTTCTCCAAAGGCTTCTGAGGCGATGGCTCCTGCCGTGTATTCTCCAATGCCTTTCAGTTTCAGAAGTTCTTGGTAAGTCTTGGGAAGTTTTCCTTCATGATTTTCCACAAGACTTATGGCAGTGATCCTTAAATTTCTTACCCGATTATAATATCCTAGTCCCTCCCAGTATTTCAGTAGCTCTTCTTCATCTGACTGGGCAAGCGCTTGGATATCAGGATATTTTTCGATGAAACGATGAAAATAGGGCATCGCTGTATCCACTCTGGTCTGCTGAAGCATGATTTCAGAAAGCCAGATGTGATAAGGCACAGGATCTTCTCGCCAAGGCATTGTTCTTCTGTTTTTATGATACCAGGAAAGAATTTTCCCTGCGAAATCCATTTTATGATCAATCAGTCTCTTTTGCTGCCTGCTGTTCTCCGTTGCCATTTTTCCTCCTAAATTGCTTTTCTACATCTATGCTTCAATCAGCAGCATCTCTCATCATTTTCTGTCTATTTCCTGCTTTCAAGACCCAATGTATCTCTGATGCTGCAGATCTTATCTGCAACCATCACCACATAGCTTTCCCGATATCTTGGAAGCTTTGGTGTCAGAGGCCACATATGTTTCAGAATAATATCTTTTTCAATCTTGTTGATTGTGAAATGCTTCTTCGCATTTCTTAATGCCGTTCCAGGATGATGGAATCCATGGAATCTCTTTCTGTTTTCATCTCGTATATGCCAGTCATAAAGATAGAAGTCATGGAGCAGTGCTCCACGAAGAAGACTCCTCTCATCCACTTTGAGTCTCAGATTTTTCGCAAGCACA
>DATIRH010000162.1:0-8083 GCA_035469845.1 Proteiniclasticum sp.
TTATTATAATCTATGATGTTCGCTTCCGAGTAATAGACTATCCCATAAATATAACAGCAACACCCAGAACGCCGATGAGGGCTCCCAGGACTTCATTGGCTTTCACCTTTTCCTTGAAGAAAATGATACTTACAGGAATGATCAGGATGGGCACGATGGCCATCAGTGTAGAGGCAATGGCTGTGGAAGTATACTTCACGGCCATAAGGGATAAGGATACACCCACTACAGGTCCAAAGATCGATCCGATGGTGATGCCTTTCATGACACTCTTGTTCTTGAAGGTATTGAAGAAACCGGTCCATTTTTTTGTCACCGTGATAATCAGGATGAAACCTAAGATTCCAGCAAAAATTCTGATTTCTGTGGCAACAAATGGGTTCAGATCCGCTACGCCAACTTTCGACAAGATGAGTCCAAGAGCCTGACCTATAGCACCTAGAAAAGCAAAGAGGATTCCTTTCATAGGATGTTTAACAACAATCCTGTTGCTTCCTTTTTCTCTTCCCATGATCACGATGGCGATACCGATGAAGGTCAGCGACATACCGGCAATCTGGATAAAGCCCAGTGTTTCACCTAAGATGAAGTAGCTCATGACTGCGGTAATCGGTGGAGCCAGAGCCATGATCAGCATGGATATTCTTGCTCCGATCTCAACAAAAGCCTGGAACAGGAACATGTCACCCAGGACAAAGCCTACAAGACCCGAGAAAAGAAGCGCCTGGAAAGCTTCTGGGGTGACGTTGAGATTTCTGAATCCGCTTGTAATAAAGAAATTTACAACCGTAATAATGACCAGTGAGACCACAAGTCTCATCAGATTTAAAATTAAAGAACCGACTTTCTTTCCTGCGTATTCAAAAGACACTGATGATCCAACCCAGCAGAAGGCGGTTAGTATAGCAGCGATTTCGCCAATGAACATGTTACACCCATCCTGTCATATTTTATTTTTCATTTCACTATCTTATCACAGCTACAAAGGATTTCATATATAGTAGAAGAGAAGCTAGATACAGTTAAGACTGAAAACATGCAGATAATCAGATAGTCTGACAGGTCCTGATTTTAGCTATGAAGAGAATGATAACAATCACTTCATAGAATTAGAAAAATAGTAAATTTATGACTTTGACGAAAATGTGAATATTGGGTATAGTATGAGGAGCTTAAGTGCCGAATTGCTAGAAAAGCAAGCAGAAAAGAGCGCTTATAATCGCCGGAGGACCTATGAATAGTCAACTGAAAGAAAGAAATAAACTATATAAGACATTTTTTAAATATGTGTCCTTGAATGTCATCAGCATGATCGGGTTTTCCGCCTTTATCCTGGCGGATACTTTTTTCATCGCCAACGGCGTCGGAAAAGACGGGCTCATCTCTTTGAACCTGGTGATTCCAGCCTACACCGTGGTCTATGCCATGAGTCTTCTACTGGGTACAGGAGTAGGAACGGTCTATTCGATCTATCGAGGACAGGAAAAGTTAAAGAGAGGAAATGAGGTATTTACCCAGATGATGGTTCTGGGGATTTTCATTGGGCTTCTTTTCACCATCGTCGGGCTCCTTTTTCCAGATGAGATCGTACAGCTTTTAGGAGCAGAAGGTCGTTTTATAAAGCTTTCCAGAGATTATACCTATACGGTATTCCTCTTTTCAGTAGCCTTCATGATGAACAGCATCCTTGTGAGTATGGTGAGAAACGACGGGCATCCGAGACTGGCCATGATCGCCATGATGACAGGAAGTATGAGCAATATTCTGATGGACTATATCTTCATCTATCCCCTTAACATGGGCATGTTCGGTGCAGCTCTCGCCACAGGAATCGCACCCATTCTCAGTATGCTGGTGATGCTGCCTTTCTTTATTCGGAAGAAGCATCATTTCAGATTTGTGAAGACCCGTCTGAGATATCAGGAAATAAGAAGAGTGGTCTCCATCGGAATTCCAACCTTCATCACAGAGCTGTCATCAGGTCTTGTGATTCTCCTGTTTAACCTGGTGATTCTTCACTACATCGGCGATATCGGCGTGGCAGCCTACGGAATCATCGCCAATCTGGCATTGGTCCTTATTGCCATCTTCTCCGGAGTCGGACAGGGGATTCAGCCCATCATAAGTTATAATCATGGTCAGGGTAACCATGAAAATGTCAGAAGGACTCTGAGGCTGGGCATCTTTTTCTCTGCTGCCTTGGCAATTTTTCTGTACAGCATCTTCGTCGGTTATTCCGATGGAATCATCCAGGCATTCAATTCGGAAAATAACATGGAGCTTCATAGACTTGCAACAGAAGGAATGAGAATCTACTTCACGTCCTTCCTCTTTGCAGGCATCAATATCACGATTATTTCCTATTTCTCGGCCAAGGCGAAGCCGAGACCATCCTTTATCATATCGCTGTTACGAGGGATCCTTCTTATTCCACCGGTTCTTCTGATTTTTGCTTCATCCATGGGAATCACCGGAGTATGGATCACCATTCCACTGGTGGAATTTGCAGCACTGCTAATATCATTATCTCTTCTCTATATGGAACGGAATAAATCAAAGCGGGTATCTTTTTAGGTATCTGCTTTTTTTCATGTCTCGATATTGCATTTTCATGATAAGATTAATGGAGAATAAATAATAAAGTTGGGGGATTAAAAATGAGAATACCATATGAAACCATGCTCGGTGAATTCAAGAGAATACTTATAGATAGAGGGTTTGCTGAAGATATAGCACAGGAAGCGGCTGAAAACTTTGCACAGACAAGTTTAGACGGTGTCTATTCCCATGGAGTCAACAGATTCCCAAGAATTGTGAATTACATAGACCGAGGCATCATCAATCCGAAGGCAGTACCTGAATGTGAGATGAAATTCGGTGCCATGGAAAGATGGAACGGCAACTTCGGACTTGGAAACATCAATGCCAAGCGGGCCATGAAAAGAGCCTGTGAACTAGCAGATGAAAATGGAATGGGTATCGTCGCCATCAGAAACACCAATCACTGGTTAAGAGGGGGCGCTTATGGCTGGCAGGCAGCGGAAGAAGGATTCATCGGCATCTGCTGGACCAATACCATGCCCAATATGCCTGCCTATGGCGGGAAAGACCATAAGATCGGGAATAATCCGTTCATCATGGCAGTACCAAGAACCCGCGGAGAACATGTCGTGCTTGATATGGCTATGTCTCTGTTTTCCTACGGAAAGCTGGAGGATTATAGAATGAAAGGAAAAGAACTTCCAATTCCGGGAGGATATGACAAGGAAGGAAAGCTGAGCACGGATGCAAGAGCTATCGAAGAGACCAGACGTGTTCTACCCATCGGTTTCTGGAAAGGAAGCGGACTTTCCATCGTCCTTGATATGATTGCAACGGTGCTCGCCGGTGGCAAGGCCACCCATGACATTGAAAAAGATGACCAGAATGAATCAGGACTATCCCAGGTGCTTATTGCCATCGATCCGAAGAAATTCAACACTGCAGAAGAGATCGATGAAATGGTCACCCACATCGTAGAAGATGTCAAATCATCAGAAGTGGATGAAGAAATAGGAAGGGTATCCTATCCTGGAGAATCTACCATAAAGAGAAGAAAAGAGAATCTTCTAGAAGGCATTCCTGTGATGGAAGAAGTCTGGAATAAGATCCTTGCACTGTAATTTTCGGTAGGAATCCGGAAATAATCTCATCGTCTAAAGGGTTTCATTTTGATACAACGGGAAACAAATTGAAAAATGCATAATTATCCAAGTATTATAAGTGATTTGTTTGACAATGAAACAAATTGAAGGTAAGATATCAATAATTTAATATTGCCGTGTGAAAAGAGGCTGCGTCAAGTCAAGAGTACCTGAAAAGAGAAAGGGGCTGACGCCGAAGTACATTGTACTGGGCCCATGTTGAATAAACCTGGGACTGTTTCTAAATCGTTGCCCAATGATTTAGAAGTGCGCTTTAACATGGCAGGGCGACTGCAAGGTATATTTATGACCGTGAGCATTCGCTCACGGTCATATTTTATTATTTGGAGGAAAAAGAAATGAGATTATACGGAACCCAGACGATCAGAAACAATCAGCTTTATATCGGAGGAGTAAGCGCTCTGGAACTTGCAAAAACCTATGGAACACCTCTCTATGTCATGGATGAAGAAGAGATCAGAGATCGAGCAAGGATTTTCAGGGAAAACTTCAGTCATGAAGATATTGATACCGAAGTGATCTACGCGTCCAAGGCATTCATGACAAAAGCCATGGCAAAACTCATTCAGGAGGAGAATCTGTCACTGGATGTGGTTTCAGGAGGAGAGCTATATACTGCACTCTCTGCAGGGTTTCCGGAAGAGAAGATCTATTTTCACGGAAACAACAAATCCATAGAAGAGCTGGACTATGCTGTGACAAGCAAAGTAGGCACCATCATCCTGGACAACGAAGATGAATCAGAGAGACTGAAGGGGCTACTAGAAGAAAAAAATCAGATCCAGAGAGTGATCCTCAGAGTGAATCCGGGTATCGAAGCTCATACCCATGAATACATCAGCACCACAAAGAATGATTCGAAATTCGGTGTCAGCATATTCAGTGAAGATACACTGAGCCTCATCCGTTCACTGGAAGAGGATCCAGTCTTCGACTTCAGAGGAATTCACTGCCACATCGGATCCCAGATTTTTGAAGAGGTATCCTTCTTCAAAGCGGTGGAAGAGATGCTCCTCTATATGAAGAAACTGAATGACAACGGAATTCATGTCAAGGAACTGAACCTGGGCGGGGGATTTGGGGTTTCCTACGAGGAAACAGATGAACCCATGGTCTATAGAACTTTCCTTCCCAAGCTGCTGGACCATGTGGCTGCGATTTCTAGAAAGTACGAACTGATGCCTTTTAAAGTGCTCATAGAACCCGGAAGAGCCATCGTCGCCAATGCCGGAACCACCCTTTACGAGGTGGGTGGAACAAAAACCACCTATGGTGGAAAGAATTATGTTTTTGTGGACGGCAGCATGGCCGATCACATTCGAACGGTATTATACGATGCATCCTATTCGGCGCATTTAGCCAACAGGATGGAAGACAATCTGGAAGAAGTCTATACAGTCACAGGCAAAGCATGTGAGTCGGGGGATATTCTTGTACGAGATGTTTCACTCCCCGTACCGGAAAAAAAGGATCTTCTAGCTGTATTTTCCACTGGGGCATACCATTATTCCATGGCTTCCAACTACAATCGTCTGAGAAAACCAGCCGTGGTATTCGTGAAAGACGGAAAATCCAGAATTGTGGTGAAAAGAGAAACCTATGAGGATCTTGTTCGAAATGATGTGATGGAGGAATACGAAGGATGAAAGCAGTACTGAAATTCGGTGGGTCCTCTGTGGCAGACCTGTCTAAAATGAAAGATATTGCGGAAAGACTGGCGAGAAGACAAGCTCTGGGAGAAGAACTGGTGGTGGTGGTCTCCGCCATGGGGAAAACCACCAATCATCTTCTCTCCATGGCGAAGGAAGCATCAGAGAATCCTTCCAAAAGAGAAATAGACATGATGCTGTCCACGGGAGAACAGGTCTCCATAGCCCTGCTGACCATGATCCTTCAGGAAAAAGGATTGAAAGCTGTATCCCTCACAGGATACCAGGCAGGAATTCTGACAGAAGGAATCCATACGAAGAACAAGATCAAAGACATCGATACAAAGAACATAGAAAAATATCTGTCCGAAGGGTATATCGTTGTGGTAGCTGGATTCCAGGGATTCAATGAAAATGGAGAAATCACTACCCTGGGCAGAGGCGGCTCTGATACTACAGCAGTGGCCATAGCGGCAAAACTCGGATGCCACTGCGAGATCTATACGGATGTGGATGGAATCTACGGAGTGGATCCAAGACTTTATCCAGAAGCGAAGCACATGGACAGCATCACCTATGAGGAGATGAAGGAAATGGCATTTCTGGGGGCGAAGGTCATGGAACCAAGATCCGTGGACATTGCGCAGAACTACGGCGTTGTGATCTATGTAGGTTCAGCCCATGAAGACAAAAAAGGTACCTACATAAGGGAAGGAGAAAAAAGCGTGGAAGAAAGAAGCATCACAGGACTGTCTGTGCTGGAGAACATCATGATGGTCACCATCAGCAATCTGACAATGAGTGGGGGGCATACAGCCAAGATCTTCACTAAACTTGCAGAAGAGGAAATCAATGTGGATATGATCAGTCAGACGCCCATGCCTGACGGATCCGTGACACTGTCCTTTACAGCGCCGGATGAAGACAGAAAGCTCATAGAGTCTGTTCTTCATGAAGTGGTGGATGCACTCACCGGAGTGGAGCTGAAGACCACCACAGAGATTCTGAAAGTATCGGTGGTGGGGTCTGGTATGAGAACCCAGAGCGGAGTGGCTGCAAGGATTTTTTCGCTTTTTGCGGAGCATGGCATCACATTCAAGCAGGTCACCACATCAGAAATATCCATTTCCTACACCATGGAGAAGAAGGATAAGGAAAAGGCAGTACAGCTAATTGCAGATGCTTTTTCTCTGTAAGGGGGTTATAAGATGAAATTCACAAAATATCATGGAACCGGAAATGATTTCATTCTCCTCCATGAAAAAGATCTGGAAAAACGAGATGAGAAGGAAACAGCGAAAGCCCTGTGCCATAGAAACTACGGCATAGGAGCAGACGGCATGATCATCGTGAAGGAATCTCATGTGGCAGATCTTAGAATGGTCTACTACAACCAGGACGGCAGCATTGCACCCATGTGCGGAAACGGACTCCGGTGTTTTGCGCGGTTTGCACATGAACACCAGATGGTCAATAAAGAACGTTTCATGGTGGAGACCCTGGCTGGAATCCTTCCTGTGGATGTATCTGAAGGATATGAAAAGATAAGGATCGGGCTGATGAAACCGCAGTTTCATCTCAGAAGTCCATACGTGAGAACCGAAGTTCTTGATGGGGAAATCATCACTCTTGACGTCAATGGTAGAAAGTATGATATGCATGTACTTTTTCTGGGCACCCTTCATGGCATTGTCTTTACAAAGGATGAAGTACCCCATGAGGATGCGCACGATCTCTGTCATCATGATTTCTTTCCACAGCACATCAACGTCAATTTCACACAGGTGGAAAGTCGTGATGTGATGAAGGTCAGAACTTTTGAACGAGGCGTAGGATATACGCTGGCCTGCGGTACAGGCGTCGCATCCGCTCAGGTCATAGCCCATAAGAACGGATTCACAAAGCCGGATGCAGAGGTTCATGTGGATGGAGGTGTACTGAAGGTCTTTGTAGAGGAGAATGTGTATCTTGAAGGACCGGCAGTGCTCATTGCGAAAGGAGAGATGGAAATTGGATAAGCTGAATCTGGCCATAGTAGGCGCCACCGGTATGGTGGGCAGGACTTTTATAACCGTTCTGGAAGAGATGGATCTTCCGGTAGGAAACCTGGTGCTCCTGGCTTCAGAAAGATCCGCTGGAAAGAAAGTCGTTTTTAGAGGGAAGGAGTATGAAGTGGAGAAGCTCACAGAAGAATCCTTCGACAGCAACAGATTCCAGTATGCTCTCTTTTCCGCTGGAGGAGCTGTGTCTGCGCTCTACGCAC
Organism: Proteiniclasticum sp.; assembly: GCA_035469845.1. Lineage (GTDB taxonomy): Bacteria > Bacillota > Clostridia > Clostridiales > Clostridiaceae > Proteiniclasticum. The sequence continues at coordinate 7,617 of DATIRH010000162.1, forward strand.
CCATAGCAGGCAAAGAAGGCATCACTGTCATTGACAACAGCAGTCACTGGCGTATGCATGATGATGTGCCCCTTGTGGTTCCGGAAATCAATCAGAGCACGGTGAAGGAGCATCTTCTCATCAGCAATCCCAACTGTTCCACAATCCAGTCTGTTCTTCCCCTGAAGGTGATCCATGATCTCTATCAGGTGGAGAGGGTGGTTTACACCACCTATCAGGCAGTTTCAGGTTCAGGACAGAAAGGCGTGGAGGATTTACTCAGTACACGAAATGGAGAAGAAGCCTCCTTTTATCCCAAAGTCATTGCAGATAACTGTCTACCTCAGATCGATGTATTTCAGGAAGACGGCTATACAAAAGAAGAACAGAAGATGATCGACGAGACCAGAAAGATTCTGGGAGATGAAAAAATGCAGGTGAGTGCAACCTGCGTCAGGGTTCCTGTAATAAACGGACACAGTGTTGCC
>DATIRH010000163.1:0-7458 GCA_035469845.1 Proteiniclasticum sp.
TGTTAGTGTATTCATATTTCCCTACCTCCTATGCTGCATTGATTTCGCTGACTTCCTGCATGCTGATTCCTTCGCAGTTCTGCTCACTTAAACCCACAATCATGAGTGCCACTTCATGTAGATCTTCAGGTAGCGCTGCCACTTTGATGTTTCTCACCCTTCTGGTTTCTCCCACGGATTTCCCCTGGTCGTTGAACCTCTCAAAAGTAAGAATAAGGTCCTTGGATAGTTGTTTTACTGATACTGCCATTATTACCAACCCCTTTCATTACTTACTTATGCGGATTCGCATTAATGAGCAAAGAATGCTCACAAAAATTCAACATTCTTTTAAAAGATTGGTGCTATACTTGAATACAAGAAGAAAAAACCAGGAGGAAAACAAAATGACAGTCCTAAAAAACACCTATCTCACCATGGAGCTCAGTGAACATGGAGCAGAGCTGATCAGCATAAAAGATATGGAAGGACAGGAATACCTTCTAAAAGACAAGAAATATTGGGGTTACAGCGCACCGCATCTTTTCCCCGTTGTCGGCGCATTAAACCAGAGTCAGCTCATACATCAGGATAAACCCTACCCCATCAAGAGACACGGATTCGCAAGAAATATGCTTTTCACAGTCATGGAGCAGTCTGAAACAAAGATCAGTTTCTTACTGGAAAGCAGTGAAGAAACCCTACTAATGTATCCATTTAATTTCAGATTTATTGTGGAGTATACATTGGAAGGGAAGAAAATCACCATAAGCTATAAGACAGAAAATACCGGAGATACCGATCTCGGATATTCTGTAGGAGCCCATCCTGCATTTTTAGCACCTAGAGCTAAAAATGAAAGCTTTACTGACTACTATCTGGAGTTCCAGCATACTGAAGATTTATTCACCATTGCCATCGATACCCAGACAGGTCTTCTGAAGAGAAGCAAAAGTCATTTCGGAAAGGGAATCAAAATAATTGATCTTAAGAAATCTCTCTTCAGCGAAGATGCGCTGATTTTTCATAACCTTAAATCAGAGTATATGTCCCTGAAAAGCAGAAAGAGCAACAAAGAAGTGCGATTCCATATTAAAGAATTTCCATTCCTAGGTATCTGGACCACTCTAGGCGACTCTCCTTTTATCTGTATAGAGCCCTGGGTAGGACATGCAGATTTCGAAGACTTTCACGGAGAATTTATGGAGAAGGAAGACAACGTCATCCTGAAGCCGAAGGAAACCAAAGCCCATACCTATTCCATTGAAGTGCGCTATTAGAAAGAAATACAGATAGAAAAAGAACTGCAGCTTTGTAAAAAACTGCAGTTCTTCTTCTATTTAAACCTATTGTCGGCTTCTTTTTGAAGCTCAATCATTTTCTTTGAATACCAGAGGTATTTTTCATAATAGAGCTGATATTCCTTATGATTCTTATGATTACAATGAATCTTCACCGATGCATTTCTTTCCATCGGGTATGCCAGTTCATCATCTAGAAGAACAGCGCCCAGGCAGCTGCTGTCAACCGAATCTGCAATCTCTATATCCTTTCCGAAAATATCTGAAAGAATGCTGGTCCATGCATCGCTTTTCAAAAAACCGCCCGATGCAATAAGTACGGTGCTTTCACCTGAAAGTGCACTAAGTACTTCCCATACTTCTCGGAGATTATAGGTGATGCCTTCTATGACAGATCGGATCAAGTGGTTTTTTCCATGGAAACCGCTCATACCAATATAGGATGCATGGAGTCTTCCATCCCAGTGGGGTGCCCTTTCTCCATAGAGATAGGGAATAAAGAGCAGTCCGTCACTGCCTGGCGAAACCTCTTTCACACGGTCTTCCAGGTCGCTGTAGATACTTCCCTCATTCTCGTTCAGGACCTGTCCGAGCCTCTCCAGGACATTTCCTCCGTTATTCACCGCTCCACCGATGATCCATCTGTCTTTTTTCATATAATAGCAGAAAGTCCTGCCCTCCCGATCAAGAACAGGTTTATCCACAGTCATCCGCACAGCACCACTGGTGCCGATGGTCAGCGTCGTTTCTCCTTTATGAAGCGCTCTGCTTCCAAGGTTTGCCAGGCATCCATCAGATGCACCCATCATGAATGAAAGGTCCGATGAGAGCCCTGAATCCACGAGAAATTCTCTATTTATTATAGACACTTTTTCCGTCACGTCCTTAAGACAAGGCAGCTGTTCTTCGCTGATTCCAAGATACCGCAGCGCTTTTTCATCCCAGGTGAGTGTATGGATATTAAACATCCCTGTGGCTGAAGCAATGGAGTAGTCCGTGCTGTATTCTCCCGTGAGATGGTAAAGTATATATTCTTTGATTCCAATGATTTTACGTGTCTTTTCCAGAAGACTGGTGTTTTTTCTGAACCACATAAGTTTAAAGAACGGACTCATGGAATGGATCGGGGTTCCAGTATTCTGGTAGTGTCTCTTCCAGTCTTCCTTCAGCTTGAATTCTTCAACTTCTTTTACAGAGCGGTTATCGGACCAGATGATACTTCTTGTCAGTAGCTTATTGTCTTCACCCACGAGAATCAGAGAATGCATGGCGCTTGAAAAAGACAGAAGTTCTACTTCTGCCGCTTTTTCCCCCACCGGCTCCAGGACCTCCCTCATCACCTTATAAAACGCCTGAAGCACTTCCACCGGCTCCTGCTCGGCATACCCCAATTGTTCGTGATAAGTCTTGTACCCTTTGCTGGCCATGGAAATCCTTTCAAGATTCTCTCCATAGAGCACTGCTTTTATACTCGTTGTTCCAATATCTATTCCGATTCTATACTTCATTTCTCTTCCTTTTTTAGGATGTCATGACCTCCAAATTTATTTCTAAGAGATGCGATGACTTTTTCTCCATATTTTTCGTTATCTTCCGATGCATATCTGACCATAACAGATTGTGCTATTACGGGAATGGATACCCTGAGATTCAAGGCTTCTTCCAGTGCCCATTTTCCCTCACCTGAGGAGGGGATCACCCCTTCTACCTGCGTAAGCTTTGGATCCTCAGATAGGAGTGATTCTGTGAGTTCCATCAGCCAGCTCCTGATCACGGAGCCATGATTGAAAACCCCTGCCACTTTTTCCAGATCATACTCATAGTGACTTTTGTGAAGAAGATTAAATCCTTCGCCTATAGACTGCATCATTCCATACTCAATTCCATTATGAATCATTTTCAGAAAATGTCCACTTCCACTTTCACCTGTATAAAGATACCCGTTTTGCACATTGACCGCTTCAAAAATTGGTTCAATATAAGTAAATACATCAGAATCTCCACCAATCATCATGCAGGACCCATTCCTGGCACCTTCAACCCCACCTGAGGTTCCAACATCAAAAAAGTGTATCCCCTTTGTTTTGGATGTTTCATATCGCCTGATGGAATCCCTGTAGTGCGCATTTCCACCATCAATTATAACATCCCCTTCAGACAAGCGCTCTAGAATTTTACGAAATACCTCTTCTGTCACTTCTCCCGCAGGAAGCATGAGCCAGATCACTTTTCTGCCCTTCATTTCGTTTACAAGCTCATCCATTTCATGATAGAAATGTGCTCCATAAGATTTAGCCTCTTTCTCAAGTTCTGATTCTCTATCATGTGCATAGACATGAATGCCATGCTCTCGCATATTGCTAAGCAGCATCATGCCCATCTTCCCTAATCCGATCAGTCCGATTTCCATTTTTATCCTCCTCTAAAGAAAAAGGCAAGAGGAATAGCCCTCTCACCTTGTTTATGTTTATCCCAGCGTTGGCCAGAATCCTTTATTTGCTTCTATAAGATCATCAAGTAGTTCTTTTGCAACCCCCGCACTCGGAATGGTTTTGGATAGTGTCAGTGCCTGCCATAATTTAAGGTAGCTTTTCTCAACATAAGCTTCCACCACCATTTTTTCAACAGTGAGCTGCTGATACATCAGTGTTTTTTCAAATTCCGGGATTCTGCCCTGAGCAAGTGCCTCAGGTCCATCTGTACCTACAATGCATGGCACTTCAACCATGGCATCATCCGGGAAATTTGCAATTGCTCCATTGTTTTCCACGATCATGAGCATACGCTCATGGGTATTAAATGCGATTGCTCTTGCTAAATCCACTATGAAGGACGCATGGGAATCGATGTGGAATCCGCTTTCTTTCGCAGTCCCATTGGCTATGATTTTCTTCGCCGCATCAAAAACATTCTTCTCTCTACCCGCCATGACTTCATTCGCTCTCGTATAACTGCTATCTGAATGAGCTACTTCATAGTCAGGATAAAGATAATATTTAAGATAGGTATTCGGGAGATATCTAGGATTTACAGCAAGCAGGTCCTTTGCCTTCTTATGGGTCGCCTGCCAGCTCTCATCCATATGCTGTGTATCCACTTCAACCTGTGTGAGGTATCCATGCTCTGAAACATAGCTTTTGATCTCTTCCAGATACTCATGTCCTTCCTTATCCTTGACACTGGTCCACCATCCGAAGTGATTCAGTCCGAAATATCTTACTTCCAGATCCTCCGGTTTTTTCCCGATGATCTGAGACATTCTCCTCAAAGTTCCTACAGGCATATCACATATGTTTAAAACCTTCGCTTCCGGTCTTAAGACTCTACATGCTTCCGCTACAATGGATGCCGGGTTTGAGTAGTTAAGCATCCAGCACTCTGGAGAATACTTTTCCATATGATCTATGATTTCAAGCATTCCGGTGATACTTCTCATGCCATAGGCAATTCCACCCGGTCCGCAAGTCTCCTGTCCGACAACGCCATATTTCAGTGGAATTTTTTCATCAAGTTCTCTCATGGCATATTTGCCTACACGAATATGTGCCATGCAGAAATCTGTATCAGAAAAAGCCTCTTCCGGGTCTGTTGTGTGAATAAATTCTATGTCTGGTGCGTTTTCCTTCAGGAGAATTTCCAGAGCATCACCGAGGATTCCTTGTCTCTCGCCGTCATTATCATAAAGTTTCAATTTTCTTATTGGAAACCTATCTAAGTTATCTAATAGCATCATTACGATTCCAGGGGTAAAGGTGCTTCCTCCTCCTGCAATCACTACTGAAAATTTCTTCATTTGTTTCATCCTACCTTTCCATTAACTTGCTTATACAGTTTCAATATTTCCAAGGTATTTGTCTACAGATTTTCTTACACTGCTTACATTCAGACCATAAACAACCTGGACATTCTTACCTTTCATGATCACACCACTGGCACCCGTTTTATTTTTCAGGTTCAGTTCGTTGACCAGATCCGTATTTTTCAAAACTACTCTCAATCTGGTATAACAATTGTCTACAGACTCGATGTTTTCTGTTCCACCAAGAGACTCTACAATGATATCCGCATGATTTTCATTCATGACACCGGCTACACCAGGATGTCCGAAAGATTTCTTTTCGTTGTATTCTGTCTTTGAGTACAGCTTCACTTCGCCGCCATCATCTTCTCTTCCGATGGTCTTCAGATTCCAGAGCTTGATGAGGAATCTGAACAGGAAGTAGTAGATCAGGAAGAAGACAATTCCAACAAATATATACATTGGCCATCCTGTCTTTTCAACACCTAATGGAACATTGTACAGAAGGAAATCGATGAAACCGTTGGGTCCGATTGCTCGAACATTGAAGAGATTCAGTACGACCATGCTCAATCCGCTCAGTACAGAATGGATCAGAAACAGTACTGGCGAAACGAACATGAATGAAAATTCGATAGGTTCCGTAACACCTGCAATAAAGGATGTGAATGCAGCAGGTATGAGGATTGCCTTGGCTTTCGCCTTATTCTCAGGTTTTGCCATCTGATACATTGCAACACAGGCACCTATGAGACCGAACATCTTGGATATGCCTCTAGCATCCCATATTACGCTCTGAGATAAAACCTTTACTGTATTGTCAGCTATTTCAGCAAAATAGATATTTCTGGATCCTTCCAGTAAAACTCCTCCGACTTCCTGAACACCACCAAGTGATGAATAAAGAAATGGTGTGTATACCAGATGATGAAGGCCTGTTGGTATTAGAAGCCTCTCAAGCATACCGTAGAGGAAGAGTCCAAAGTTTCCACTCTGAGTGATCAGTCCTCCTAGACTATTGATTCCATTCTGGAAGAATGGCCAGATATATACAAATAAAATTGCCAGTAACACTACGACAGGAATCAGAACGATGAAGACAAACCTTGCTCCTCCATAAATCTGAAAAGCATTGTTGAATTCCTTATCGATGAATCTGTTATGAACCAATGCAGTTACTATACCTAAGATGATTCCTATGAATACACCCATGTCTAGAATCTGTACGCCCATTACCATTGTCTGGCCTGTTCCCCTTAGGGACTCTCCGACGAAAAGGGTCTCCGTCAGCGCCATGAATTTGTTCATGGCATTGATGAATACCAGAAATCCGAGCAGTGCGGTAAATCCCGCTTCTGCTTTCTTTTTATTGGCTAGTCCTACTGCTATCCCTACAGCAAATATAAGTCCGAGATTAGTTAAAATTGAAACCAGGGAACCAGATAGAATTGTGCCGAATCCTTTTGTTATAGGATTATCTAGAAAAGTAAGAGTTTCCAGTAATTTAGCATTTGTAAAAAGATTACCTATGGCGATTAACAGACCTGCGATTGGTAGAATCAGAACAGGAATGAACATTGCTTTTGCAAATCGCTGCATTCCATTCATCAGTTTTTCTTTCATGTTTGTGACCTCCTTAAATTGTTATACTTAGTGTAGATGAAGGAATCAGTGTCGTAAAGGATTTCAGGCCAAGATGAAACACGTCCCTCAAAAGAGGAACGTGTTTCGCGATCTCACCTATTTTTTACAGATATTTCTCATCAGATATTCGAAAAGCATCAGAGTTTCTGCGAAGAAGAAGTTTGGCGACATGTTACGATCATCTAATTTCTCTGAATCTATCACCCTTAGAGTAATGTCAGCAATCTGAGAAGCCCTATTCTCCAGTTCATTGGTGAAAGTGACAACCGGAATCCCTTTTTCTTTGCAGTAGCTCATTTTCTCCACGACCTGTTTAGTCTCTCCCGATTTTGTAATCGTCAGAAACATTCCGATACTATCGATATTACTCTCCAGAATGGCTATAGAATCCGTGCCCGTTGCAAAGATCACGGGTTGGCCGCCCACTAAAAGTTTTTTATAGATGTATTCCCCAATGATTCCTGAAAAGCCTGTTGCATAAATGAAAATATACTTCGTTTTGTTATTGTGCAGGAGCTTTACAAAGGAATCCATATCCTGATTATTGTTTACCTTCAAAATTTCTTCCAGTGGATTGAACCCATCAAGATCCACATCAATCCCAATCTCACTTTCTTTGCCCTGAATCAAAGGAACCAGCTGATAATACATATCCACAAATCCTGTATACCCCATCTTCTTTGTAAGTCTCATGATAGAGGTAGGTGACGTGTAATTTTCCCTGGCGATTTGTCT
>DATIRH010000164.1:0-3022 GCA_035469845.1 Proteiniclasticum sp.
ATCTGACCACCATGCAAGTGAACAATACTTTCGGATATAGCAAGCCCTAGACCGCTTCCTCCTGTTTCACTTGACCGAGATTTCTCCAGTCGATAAAAACGTTCAAACATTTTTGTGGTCTCTTCATCACTGATTTCATCGATTGTGTTTTCCAGTGATATGGTCACAAAATTATTGCCATCAATACCTGTGACGGAAAGCAAAATAGGATCATCGGTATGGGAGTATTTTATTGCATTTGAAATGAGGTTCTCGAAAAGCCTTACAATCTGTGGCACATCGGCATACAACACAATATCCTTTACCGTTATAGATTTAGTGATAGTCAGACCTTTCTCTTCAGCGATAGGAATCATTTCCTCAATGAGCTGATCAAGTAGATCCACCAGATTAACAGCTGAGAAGGTTGGCTTATTATCAGGACTTTGAAGCTTCGTGTATTCAAACAGTTCGTTGATCAGCTGCTTCAGACGTTCCGACTTTGAATAAGCGATTTCAATATATTCGTCTTTCTGCTGGGTTGATATTTTTGTGGATTTAGCCAACCCCAGATAACCGAGAATTGAAGTCAGGGGTGTTCTCAGATCATGAGATACGTTTGTAATAAGTTCCTGTTTCGTTTTTTCAAGATTTCTTTCTTCTTCAATTTTCTGATCGATGTCTCTTGCCATGACGTTGATACTTCTTGCAAGATGGGTGAGTTCATCATTGCCCTTCACCGGAGCGGTATATTTCAGGTTTCCTGTGGATATGATCCGGACAGTGTTAGATAATTCCTGAATATAGTCCATTTTATTTTTGGTGAGAATCAGAAATCCGGAAATGAAAAATATGAAGCCGATGAATAACGCCAGTGAACTATTGTAGCTGTAGGTAGGTGTAGTTTGTATATCTGCGATAGGTGTATCTTTAATGATAAGATAAATATCGTTTTTCAGGAAATTCATCGGATAAACAAAGACGAGTTCCCCTGCAGACTCTTTGTTGATATTGTCAGGATGATAAAAATCAATATCATAAGCTGATTTAATCACATTAAATATATCAACGGAGTTTTCCATGACATTTTCGGTTTTGAAGATCACAGCTCCTGAAAGGTCCGTAACAAGGACTTTCAGCGTACTGGTTCTAGAAAAATCCTGGATCAGGTTACCCATAGCGATACTCATATCGAACTGTTTGGCATTGGCGTTGTTCTCAGAAGGATAACGAGCATTTTGTCTCATTTCATCTGTTATTTCATCTTCTTCTTTGTATCTCAGATCATTCAGCATCCGCTCGGCGATGTCTTCAGCAGAAGAAGAGATGTCATCAACACCTTGTTCATAAGAGATGGACTGCTGATAGGTAACTTTCCTCGTCATATTGAAAGTGATATTGTAGGCAAGAAATGCCAGAACAAGACAAAAAGCAACAGCGAAAATCAGCTCTAGCTGAATATTGCTGCTGATTTTTGCGCGTATTAAATTATCCAGAGAGGCGAATAAGCGATCTATTTTGCCATCTGGCTTTATTGTTACAGGCTTTTTTTCTTTTCTGAACCTATTTTTCAACTTTATATCCTACTCCCCAAACGGTCTTGATATATCTAGGATTTCTTGGATCATCTTCAATTTTCTCTCGAAGTTTTCTTATATGAACCATGACTGTGTTTTCAGATTCAAGAAACTCTTCTTTCCATACATTCTCATAAATTTTTTCGACTGAAAGAACAATTCCGGTATTTCTTGTCATATACTCAAGCATATCGAATTCAGTTTTTGTGAGTTTGATCAAATCGGTTCCTTTTTTGACTTCTCTTGTGTTGATGTTGATGGTAATGTCATCCAAGGTCAAGATATTATCATTTCGAGGTCTTTCTGAATTCAGTGTGTAGTACCTGCGAAGCTGTGATTTAACTCGGGCAATCAATTCCAGTGGATTGAAAGGCTTTGTGAGATAATCATCCGCACCGGATGTTAATCCCATAATCTTGTCCATATCCTGACTCTTTGCAGAGAGCATGATTACAGGCATGTTTTTGGTTTTTCTTAGTTCCATACATGCTTGAATACCATCTTTTTTCGGCATCATGATATCTAGGATAATTAGATCCACATGGGTCTTGTTGACGACCTCAAGTGCTTCAACTCCGTTAGTCGCTTTAATGGTTTCATACCCTTCGTTTGAAAGGTAGATTTCTATGAGATCTCTGATTTCTTTTTCGTCATCTACGATGAGTATTGTCTGTTTATCCATTCCTCTTCCTCCAATTATAAATATGCGATTCCCATGCAGGCATGATGAGTGTGCATCTATTTGTGATTCTTCCCTTAATCATAACCACTACATCTTAAATTAGTAAAGGAAAAACCTTAAAACTTGGTGAAACTCGGGTTTTCCTGCCTGTAATCCTTTCGTTTCATCTATTATACTATATCTTGTAATAGAGTAGTGGTTTGGGCTTCTATTTGAGAGATTATAAGAAGAGATTAATAACTTCTTAAGAACTATCCTGTATTGTGATAAAGAAGAAAATTGACCTTTTTGCGGTTATTTCTTGAGAAAATATACTGTATAATAAAGAGATAAATAAAATTAAGGGTGATGAAATGAATTTGCGAAATAATGGGAAGAAAAAATTTAATCGATATACTGGATTGCTCCTCATAATGATTTTAGTTTTTTCTTTATTGATAAATGAAATGTTCAGTCTGCAGATTATCCACGGGGACGAGTATTTTGCCCGTGCAAATGTGGAATTCATAAAGAATATAGACAATGAGGCTCCAAGAGGCGAAATTATTGATGCGAAGGGGAATGTTTTAGCAACATCTCTTCAGAGTTACAACCTGATTTATGTTGATACAACAGAATCAAGGAACGAAATCTACACGACGATAGATAAAGTGCAGGAGCTTCTTGAGAAATCCGGACAAGAGATCAACGATACCTTCAATCTTAAAATGAATCCTTTTCGATTCGAATTCAGTTCAGAAGATCCTGATTTCATTATGAGAACATAACTGAGATGGAAAAAGGA
>DATIRH010000165.1:0-7429 GCA_035469845.1 Proteiniclasticum sp.
TATTCTAAAACGGCTGGTTTCGGGTAATGAAAAGCGCAACCAAGATCTCAGTTGCGCTACACAAAACGAAAGAGCGGGTTGTGCCCACTCTCAAAGTTCAAGTTATTCTACTTTTAAATAGTATCATAATTTCCGCTAAAATTCAACCCCTGCTAGAGATTGAAAAGGGACAGCTGATTCGTATCATCCATTCCTTCCAGAGCTCCGCAGTTGTTGAGGGTTTCAATGACTGTTTTCGATACTTTACAGCGTAATCTGAGGTCCTCTTTAGAGATAAACTCACCTATTCTTGATTCCTCGTATATACTTCTTGCCGCATTGACTCCAACGCCAACTAGGCAGCTTAATGGAGGTCTTATGGCATCTTCTTCAATCTGAAATTTGATTCCATGAGATTTATACAGGTCAACCGGTTTAAAAGTATACCCTCTCTTATACATCTCATAGACAAGCTCAAGAATGGTGATCATGCTTTTTTCTTTTGTTGAGGCATTGTTGCCTAATTCATAATACTCATCCAGTCTCTTTCTTACAACCAGCTCCCCCTGAAGAATCAGCTCTCCGTCGAAATCTGATGCTCTTGTAGAGAAGTAGGCGGCATAATAGGCAAGTGGATAGTAGACTTTAAAATATGCGATTCGCATCGCCATCATGCAATAGGCCACAGCATGGCCTTTTGGAAACATGTATTTGATCTTCTTGCAGGATTCAATGTACCATTCAGGAACATCATTTTCCCTCATGATCACTTCATCGTCCTCTTTAAGCCCTTTGCCTTTTCTTACGCTCTCCATGATCGTGAACGCTTTTTTGGATGGCAGACCTTTATAGATAAGATAAACCATGATGTCATCTCTTGTACTGATACATTCTCCAAGGGTAGTAAACCCTTCCTTGATGTAGTATTGCGCATTATTCAGCCATACATCAGTACCATGTGAAAGACCGGATATTCTGACAAGATCGGCAAAAGTGGATGGTTTTGTATCCAGCAGCATTCCACGTACAAACTTGGTTCCGAATTCAGGAAGGCCGGAAGCCCCAATGGGAATTCCAAGCTGCTCTTCCGTCACACCCAATGCTTTTGTCGATGTAAACAAGGACAGAACTTTTTTATCGTTCAGCGGTAGAGATGAGGGATCCAGACCCGTCAGATCCTGAAGCATTCTCAGCATTGTAGGATCATCATGACCCAGAATATCGAGTTTTAATAATCTTCCGGAAATGGAATGATAATCAAAGTGTGTCGTAGTGATCTCTGAAGTCTGATCATCCGCAGGCCTCTGCACCGGTGTGAAATTATGAACATCATTGTCTCTTGGAACAACCATGATTCCACCCGGATGCTGTCCGGTGGTTCTCTTAACCCCGACCAGTCCCTGAGAAAGTCTTTCTACTTCAGCCGATGGAAGATTCATCTCTTTCTGTTCAAGATATTTCTTCACATAAGCATAGGCTGTTTTTTCAGCAACGGTTCCTATGGTCCCAGCTTTATATACATACCCTTGCCCGAAGAGCTCCTCTGTGTATTTATGCACAACTGCCTGATACTCTCCAGAGAAATTAAGGTCAATATCCGGTTCCTTTTCTACTTCGAATCCCAGGAATGTCTCAAAGGGGATATCATGTCCATCTCGTACATAGGACGTCCCGCATTCCGGACAGTCTTTCAGCGGAAGATCTGCTCCACTGCTGATGCTTCCATCAAGGAAGAATTCATTGTGTCTGCAGCTTGGGCATCTGTAATGAGGAGGAAGACCGTTCACCTCTGTTATTCCTGTAAAGGTAGCGACCAGTGACGACCCTACGGACCCTCGGGATCCTACCAGATATCCATCAGAAAGTGATTTGGCAACCAGCTTGTGTGCTATCAGATATAAAACCGCATATCCATTGCTGATAATGGAATTAAGCTCTTTCAGTACACGTTTTTCTACAACATCCGGTAGGATATCCCCATACAGCTTATGTGCTTCCGTCATGGTCATTTCACGAATCTCTTCAGCTGCACCTTCGATTTTTGGAGGGAATGTTCCATTAGGAATTGGAAGAAACTCCTCCACGGAATCCGCAATGATATTCGTGTTCTTCACAACAATTTCATGGGCTTTCTCATTCCCAAGGTAGGAGAAAGCATCAAGCATCTCATTGGTTGTTCTGAAATAAAGATCCAGATCGTCGTTCTGGTTGCTGTAACCCTGAGCCCCTAACAGGATTTTACGGTACAGCTTGTCCTCTTTATTGATATAATGCACATCTCCTGTTGCCACCACAAGTTTCCCATTGGATTCTCCTAGTGAAATGATCTTTCTGTTCAGATTTCTAAGATCTTCCAGATCCCTGATTCTGCCATCTTTCAATAAATCCAGATTGTTTTCAATGGGTTGTACTTCCAGATAATCATAGTAGGAAGCCATTTTTTCAATTTCTTCTTCTGTTCTTCCTTCCATGATATATCTGACAAGTTCAGAATTGATACAGGCAGAACCCAATAAAAGACCTTCTCTCTTCTTCCCCAGCTGGCTTTTTCTGATTCTAGGCTTCATGTGGAAGCTTTTCAGATGAGATTCCGACACAAGTTCGTAAAGATGCTTAAGCCCGGTGGTGTTCTTTACTAGTATTGTCGTATGAAACATAGGAAGTCTTTTATAATCCATGTCCTCTCTGCTTCGTTCATTCAATTCTTCAAAAGTATTTATTCCCATCTCATTCAATTTTTCAGTGGATTTCATTAAAATTCTAAGGGTGGTTTTCGCATCATCAATCGCTCTGTGATGAGACCCCATATCAATCCCAAGATGTCTTGCAATCGAATCAAGACGATGTCTTTTAAGTTCTTTATATAGAAATCTGGACAGAGGTACTGTATCCATGATCGGATTATCGATGTTCATATTGAGATCACCTAAATTTTTCCTGATGAAACCAACATCGAAATAGGCATTATGTGCCACAAGTATCGTGTCTTTTATAAAATCGTAAAACTTAGTAATGACTGACTCAATAGAAGGTGCATCCTTCACCATGGTATCCGTGATCCCTGTTAGCTCTGTGATCTTTTGAGGGATTGCCCGATGAGGATTGATGAACGCTGAAAACTCATCAATAACGACTCCATCCCTTACTTTCACCGCTCCTATTTCAATGATTTTGTCATTTACAGATGAGAAACCCGTCGTTTCTATATCAAAAACCACCATATCTTCAATGGAGGGATTGATATTTTCGACAATATTCAGTTCATCATTGACCACATAGGCTTCCATTCCATAAATAGCCTTTACTCCTGTAGATTTGGACTGATCCATGGCTTCCGGATAGGACTGTACCACACCATGATCGGTGATAGCCACAGCTTTATGCCCGAAATCTTTCGCCTGAGCGAAAATGCGCTTGGCAGACGCCAATGCGTCCATGCTGCTCATATTGCTGTGGAAATGGAGTTCCACTCTTTTTTCTTCAGCATGATCCTTACGTCTGATCTTCTCCATTCTGTTGATGTCTTTCGCAATCATTGTGAGTTCTTTTGAATACATGTCAAAGGTGACATTTCCTTTGAATCGGAAGACCTCACCGGCTTGTATCGGAAGTTCTTCGTCCTCTTTTGTAAAGACTTTCACAGAAATGGAACTTGAATTATCCGTAACATAAAGAAGAGAAAGATTCTTTCCACTTTTGAGTTTTCGCACTTCAGCTTTAAAAACTTCTCCATCTATTACACTCACACCAGAATTGTCATCCAGATCTCTGATTTTCGAGCTAGGATCCTTGATCACTTTTCCCAAAAGGATATTTTTATCTTTTGCTTTTCCGCTTTCTTTTCCACCTGATTGCGCTTTGGCTTTTATTGGAACACCAACAGGTGCTGTCGTGCCAGGAAGCTCACCTTTAAGTCCAGCTTCTTTTCTCATGACATTCAGCTCATGCCTGACATCAATCTCTTCTTTTACTGGAGTAAGGCTTTCATCAAGACGAACCTCTATTTGAACTTCTTTCTGGTAAAATGCAGTCAATACTCTTTCCATGTGTTTCACTGCATTTTTCATCTGAAAGTTCTTGATCAGGGCAGGACTGTAATGCCTGATGGATAACTTGGATTTTTCATAGGTGACCTTTGCATCCTTGATGAAATTGTATTTTAATGGCTCCGAAAGAAAGATGCCCATGAGAACATCCTGGATGTTCTCATCATGAATTTCATCCAGGATGTTGATAATCACCACATCACAGTTCTGACCAATGAGCTTATCTAAAAATGTTGAGATTGGTTCCTTTACCTTTGGATCTAGAACATTGAATGATTTAAGGTAAACCCGAAACAGGTTTACCTTCTTCACAAATTCAACTTTCAATACATTTTCAATTTTAAATGGAGTAAGTGAGGATTCTTTGACCATCATTTCCTGTATTTCCAAAAATTCCTCCTCCTTTCTTCTGCTTAGAATACTTACATTTTTTCAATTTCTTCCAGTAAGGCTACAACAAGTTCTTCTTCCTTGACTTTTCTGATGATCAGACCTTTTTTGAAAATAAGTCCAAACCCATTTCCACCAGCAATACCGATATCAGCTTCTCTTGCTTCTCCTGGTCCATTGACCACGCAGCCCATGACCGCAACTTTTATATTCTTTTTGCTATCTTTGAGTGCATCCTCCACCTGATTTGCTATACCGATCAGGTCAATCTGCGTTCTACCGCAGGTCGGGCATGAAACAAATTCTATTCCTTCTTTAAGATGTCCCGTTGCTTTCAATATTTCTCTACCGACTTTGATTTCATCTATGCTGTCTCCTGTCAGAGATACTCTGATCGTATCACCTATTCCTTCAGAAAGGAGCCCTCCGATACCGATGGAACTTTTGATTGTTCCTCTCCACGGGGTGCCCGCTTCAGTTACGCCTAGATGAAGAGGGTAGTCAACGGTCTTTGATAAAAGCCTGTAGCTGTTCATCATCGTCATCACATCTGAAGATTTGATGGAAATGATAATATCATGAAAGTTGTGGTTCTCTAACAGTTCCACGTGTCTCATAGCACTTTCCACAAGCCCCTCGGGTGTCACCTTCCCATATTTCGCTAATATATCTTTTTCGAGAGATCCTGAATTCACTCCAATTCTAATAGGAATGCCTTTTGCCTTGCAGGCATCCGCGAGCATTCTCACTTTATCGTTTCCACCAATATTGCCAGGATTGATTCGCAGTTTTGAAATTCCATTTTCTATACTTTTCAGCGCCAGCCGATAGTCAAAATGAATATCAGCCACCACTGGAATAGGAATCTGACGCGTGATCTCCTTCATGGCTTCAGCTGCTTCCATGTCAGGTACAGCGCAGCGGATAATGTCGCATCCAGCAACCATCAGTGCCCTGATCTGATTCAAGGTTGCCTCTACATCTCGTGTATCGGTATTGGTCATGGACTGAACCGCAATCCTGCTGTCTCCACCTACATATATATCTTTGATTCTGATTATTCTGGTCTGCCTGCGCATCATAGATTAAAATCCTCCTGGCAGAAAGATATCCTTAAACGTGATCAGGAGCATAAAGCTCATTAAGACGACAAATCCGATTGTATTCCAGATTCCCACGAACTTATCAGGAAGTCTCTTTCTGGTGATGATCTCTACAAGCAGTATAAGAATCCATCCACCATCCAAAGCTGGAAAAGGGATCAGATTCAGAACTGCAAGATTTATACTGAGGAATGCTGCAAAAGATGCCAATCCCCATAAGGAAATACTCGCCACTTCAGAAGAAATCTTGAATATCGTTACAGGTCCTCCGAAATCATTCAAACTTGCCTGGCCAGAAAAAAGGATTTTCAGCGAAAACAATGTCTGAGTGATTAAAGATCTTGCCTGATTGACACTTTCTCCGACAGACTCAAAAAATCCGGGACTTTCCACGGATGCAGGCACAAACCCAACAAGAGGTCTTCCTTCCGAATCCATAGGTGTGATGGTTTTTATGACTGTTCCGTCTCCTGTTTCTATCTCTAACTTAACATCATTGAAACCATTGTAGGCAATATAGGTTGAAACATCCTGGAAAGTATAGGCTCTTTCTTCGTTGACACGCACTATCTTATCCCCAGCTGTGATACCAGCTGCTTCTGCAGGTGAGTCCGGAAGAACTTCACCGACAACATTGCTGCTGTATCCGTTAAACAGCACAACAACGAAAAGCACACCTAGTGCCATAATGATGTTCATGATTGGTCCGGCAGCGATGATGCTGATTTTTCTGATGGGACTTTTTGAAAAGAATGATCCTTCTCCAGATTCATCCTCAGTCTCCCCGAACATTTTTACTGAACCTCCGATTGGAAGTGCTTTCAGCGAAAACAGTGTATTCTTCCCCTGTTTCTTCCAGATTCTTGGCCCCATGCCCACGGAAAACTCTTCTACAGTTACTCCATTTGCTCTTGCCATGATAAAATGTCCGAATTCATGTCCCAGAACTAAAAGCCCGAAGGCAAATATAGATAATAATAGATACATTTTACACCTCTTTCTCTTTAAACTTTCTTCTTACATATTCTCTGACCTCGATATCAGTTTCAAAGACCTTATCAAGGCTTATTTCACCCAGATTTCTAAAACGCTCCATTGCTTCTTCAACAACTTCTGCTATTTCAAAATATCTTATCTTATCCCTTAAGAACAGATCCACAGCTTCTTCATTAGCGCTGTTCATAACAGCAGGCTGAAGACCGCCCCTTCTACCAGCAGTATAAGCCAGCTCAAGTGCTCTGAATGTTTTTTTGTCCGGAGCCAGAAAATTGAGCGATGCAACATCCAATAGATTCAATTCATTGGCTACCGCCTCATGACGGTCCGGATAATTAAGTGCATATTGAATGGGTAATCGCATATCCGGCGCTCCCAGCTGTGCAATGATACTGTTATCACAAAACTGCACCATCGAATGAATAATACTCTCCGGATGTACGTAGACTTCTATGTTATCATAGTTCACATCAAAGAGCCATCTGGCTTCAATCACTTCAAGACCTTTGTTCATCATAGTTGAAGAATCGATTGTAATTTTCGCACCCATGACCCAGTTAGGATGTTTAAGTGCCATTTCCTTCGTTACGGTCTTCAGATAGGCCTGATCTTTTCCTCTAAAAGGTCCTCCAGAAGCAGTCAGTATGATTTTACTGATTTCTTCCTTTTTCGAACCTTGTAAACTCTGAAAAATTGCAGAATGCTCTGAATCTACAGGTAAAATATTGACATGATGTTTCTTGGCAAGCTGCATCACGATCTCGCCTGCCGCAACCAACGTCTCTTTATTGGCAAGTGCTATATTCTTACCCTCTTTAATAGCTGCAACCGTAGGCTTCAAACCGACCATCCCTACAAGAGACGTCACCAGAGTGTCCACTTCTGAAAGGGTCGCGATGCGTATCAGACCCTCTT
>DATIRH010000166.1:0-2839 GCA_035469845.1 Proteiniclasticum sp.
AAATTCAGATTTACTGCTTCTTACTGGGGATCTTTTTGATTCTTCAAGAGTTACACAGAAAACCCTGGACTTTCTTTCTCGAGAAATGAAGCGGTTTCGTGGCAGCATATTTATCTCTCCTGGAAATCATGATCCTTACACGCCAGAGAGTCCATATGAGACTTTTTCTTTTCCAGGCAATACCCATATATTCAGAGCGTATGAAGAAATCTATCTGGATGAACTGGATTGCCTGGTATGCGGACAAGGATTTACTGGTGCTTATCAGCATCAGAATATGCTTCATGGAAGAAAACCTGTTCATTCTGCCTCCTTTAAACTTCTAGTCATGCATGGAGAAGTTACCACCGGTGCCAATGAATACAATCCCATTTCAAGGGAAAGCATTGCAGAAAGTGGCTTTCATTATATTGCATTAGGTCACAGACATGAATTCAGCGGAATTCTGAAAGAAGGAAAAACATCCTTTGCCTATGCTGGAATTCCAGAGGGTAGAGGATTTGATGAGTTGGGAGAGAAGGGGATTATCCATGGTGAAGTCTTTGAAACCGGAACAAATCTTTCTTTCAGAAAAATCAATCAAAGAAGCTATTCCATCGTTCAGGTTTCTTTGGCTGGTGCATTCACAACCAGTGAAATCTGTGACCGCATCCTTGATTCCATAGAAAAGAGAAATGATATCCTTAAAATCGAATTGACAGGTAAAGTTCCTTCCTACCTCAACATTGACATAGAGGGCATTACAGCTGCACTTACAACGCATCTGTCTTATTTCACTGTAACGGACAGAACTTCTGTCAATGAAAGCATAGAACACATCAGTGAAAACACGCTGAAGGGACTCTTTCTTAAAACCATCATGGAACGTAAAGAATCGTCCACCATTGACCATGAACTGCTGGACGAAGCAGCAAGTCTTGGACTTAGGATACTTTCTCAGGAGGATTTTTAATATGCTGATCAAAAGTGTTTATATAGAGCAGTTCGGAAAATTAAAGAAAAGAACTTTTGTCTTTCAGGATGGAATCAATGTGATCCATGGGAAAAACGAAGTCGGTAAAAGCACACTTCAGAACTTTATTTTATCTTCTTTTTACGGTGCACGGACAAGCAGACGAAATAACATGGATACCAGAAAGAAATATATTCCGTATGGGAAAAACTATTCCTTCGGCACCATGGAAATCATTGACCGGGGCCAGAATCTCATAATCGAACGGAAAATTTCACGAAAGAGAAAAGACGATCTTTTCAGAATATATGATAAAGACACTTATGACCAGGCTCCATTCTCGGAAAATCTGGGAAAAGATTTTTTTGATGTGGAACTGGAAGAGTTCATCAAGACCCTCTATATCAGTCAGAACGGGACGAAATTTCTAAACGAGAAAGATGAAGCCTTATCTACAAAACTTACAAATCTTCTCGAATCCGGAGACGAAGAGGTTTCTTTCACAAAAGCCATGAACACGCTGGATAAAGAAATGAGACTGATCAAAGGGTCAAGGAAAAAAGGAAGGCTGGATCATCTGTATCAAGAACTTTCTGATCTTCATCTTTCTCTGGAGCAGTCCAAATCTTTACAGAGGAGAATGATGGAGATGGAAGTGAAGCTTCAGCATCTTGAAGAGGAAAGCCTGGAAAAGAAAACAAAGAGAACTGAGATCCAGATGCTGAAAGATAGAATTCATCTTTATCAGGTGAAAGATGAATTTATTCGAATCCGAAAAAGTCTTGAAGATCTGAAATCCTTGAAGGAAGAAAAGAAAAGCAGATTCATCATAGCGGATGAAAAGGAATTGAAGAAGATAAGAGAAAAAGAGATGAAGCTCAGGGATCTGGAAGAAGACTTCGTGCTCCTGGAGGATCAACTGGAAGGGATGAAAAGACAGAAGATCGAAATTGATATGAGTCTGGAACCTTTTAAAGGTTATGAAGAGATCGGAAGAGATTCCATCTTGAATATGGTGCGCCTTCAAGGAGAGGAAATGCTCATCGAAGAAAAGCTCAAATATTTCAAGCAGGATTCTTCACTGAATAAAAATCTTCTTGAAAGACGGGAAGAGCTCAGCAGACTTTTAAAAACCTATGAGAAGCATCTGATGGGATTAAAACCAAAGAGACAGATCATCTATATAACGAGCGCATCTCTTCTTCTCGCCGCTCTTCTATATCACGCTTTGACGGATAACCTGCTCATTTCTGGCATTATCGGTGCTTTTTCATTCCTGACGTTATACACCGGTAAACATCTGGAAAAAAAGCGCGTGACCTATCATCTCAATAAAGTGGATCCCATCGAAGAGGATATCAGAACCATGGCGAAAGAACTTCAGATGGACCCTAATGAAGTGATTCGTTCGAAAAAACTGATCGACAAGATGCCAAGAGATAAAGAGCTGATCCAGCTGAAAAAAAGATATGATGAAATTCTGACCTTCAAAAATAAGGTTCTTCATCTGACAAATAACAGAACTATAGAAGGGCTTCTGAACGGAGAAAAAGAGTATCACTTTCTTCTTGAAAAATCGAAAGAAATCGAGAAAGAGATCCAGCTGAATGAGAAAGAGCTTCACTCAAAAAGATCAATGAAGGAAGATGTCCTTCGCACATACAAAGAGCTGATCACAAAAATCGGCTACAATGTTGAGCAGCATGATCTCGCAGACTTTTTGGAGCTTTATGATCTTGAAGTGATGAGGCTCACTGAGTTGACAAACAAAGAAACAGGGCTGAAGTATGCACTGAAAGGATTGATTGGAGACCGAAGTGAAAGTGAAGTGCTGGAAGAGCTTGACGCTCTATCATCACTGGGTATCACAGATGATCTTGATCTGAA
>DATIRH010000167.1:0-9501 GCA_035469845.1 Proteiniclasticum sp.
AATAGTTGAGGCATGTAAAGAAGGGATTCTTACTTCCACAACTATGATGGCTAATATGCCAGGGTTTGATCATGCAGTTAGACTACATGATTTAAATCCTAGTCTTGGTATTGGTGTTCACCTTGTGCTGACGGCAGGACGACCAGTCCTAGATAATATGAAAACGATTACGGATGAGGAGGGTAATTTTCGCAAGCTTGAATATTATAAGGGATCATTTATTATTGATGAGCTTGAAGTATATAACGAATGGAAAGCGCAGATCGAGAAAATTATAGAGGCGGGAATTATTCCAACGCATCTGGACTCACATCATCATGCTAATCTCTTCGGGGATTTCAATGAAATATTTTTAAGACTTGCAGACGAATTCAATTTGCCAGTCAGAAATAATTTTAACAACAGCGATAAGAAAAGACGAACAACAGATGCTTTTATCTATACGATGGAAACTGTTATTAAATACACTGAGGATATAGATAAACTTTTCGAATCTAATGATTCTGTGGAAATTATGTGTCATCCTGCGTTTTTAGATAAATTTCTTCTAGCCAATACTTCATATACCTATCCAAGGACTGAAGAATTAGAACTGCTGACACACCCTAAGACAATTGAGTTATTTAAACAGCATCCGGAAATACATTTAACGACATTCAATAATATTTAGAGGGGGAATAATAATTATGAGGAAATTCTTGCGAAAACTAGGACATTCATTACTACTACCAATTGTAGCGTTGCCAGTCGCCGGTATCTTATTTAGATTGACTGCTCCAGATTTGCTGAATATTGAAATGTTTCAATCAGCAGGTATTATATTAATAAGAATGGACGAATTGATAGCAATAGGTATTGCCATTGGTCTTGCAAAAGGAAAAGATAAAGGAATTCCTGCACTTGTCGGTTTCCTTGCGATTATAATTTTAAAGCAGGCCTTTACAATAGTAGCACCTGACCAAAGCATGAGCGTTTTTGGTGGAGTTCTCGCCGGGGTAATAGCTGCTAGTGTTTATAACAGATTTAAAGACACTAAACTTCCGGATATGTTCGCCTTCTTCTCTGGAGAAAAATTTCCTATAACAGTGATTATTGCTGTTATGGTACCTTTATCTGGGATACTCACTTTAGTTTGGCCTTATGCACAAAGCGGTATTGATGCTTGTGCGCAAACGTTGGTTGGACTTGGAGCAGTCGGTATATTCTTATTTGGATTCTTTAATCGTGCATTAATTCCATTTGGACTTCATCATGTACTAAATACATATATTTATTTTGGAATGGGATCTTACACAACAGCATCTGGTGAGGTTGTGAACGGTGAAATAACGAGATTCTTAAATGGAGATCCAACTGCGGGGTACTTTATTGGAGGATTCTTCCTTGTTATGATGTTTGGTATCCCAGCTATAGCTTTAGCAATCTATAAAACATCTAAATATGAACGTGAGCAAACTAAAACGCTTATGACTTCTGGAGCAGCAACATCATTTATAACCGGAATCACAGAGCCTATTGAGTTCACATTCCTGTTTTCTTCTCCACTACTTTACTTTATTCATGCAGTATATACTGGTCTTGCAGGAGCAGTATTATATCTACTACAAATAAGACTCGGTTTTTCTTGGGGTGCTAGTGTTATTGACTTCCTAGCTAACTTTGGATTAGCTGGTAAGCCATTACTTATACTTCCTGTTGGAGCTGTATTCTTTGCTTTATATTACTTCACATTCTATTTTGTTATTAAAACCAAAAGAGTACCTGTTATTGGACAAGTTGCTCCTGAAGTTATTGGTGAAGAGATAACTGTTGAAGAAAGAGAATATAAATTATCCCATAGTAACCATGGGTATATGGCAAAAAAAATCTTAGAGAACCTGGGTGGCAAAGAGAATATTGAAAATCTTGATAATTGCATTACAAGATTACGTGTTGATGTGTATGAAATCAATAAGATAGATAAACTGAAGATTGAACAAACTGGAGCAAAAGGCGTTATAGTAAACGGAAATCATGTTCAAATAGTCATTGGGCCTGAAGTTACAACTGTTCGCTCTGAACTAGATAAATTAATGTAGATAAAACTCAATTAGATTTCAGATTTGAGTTTGATGATTTAATTTGAATCTGATAGCAAATCAACAATAAACGAGTCATTTGTAAATACCCTCATGTCATATTTATGACGTGAGGGTATTTCGGATTTTATTCGTTTTACTGACTTTTAAAGTTCACATAACAAAGTATCTCTCAATGGGTTGATAGTCTATGATTAAGAAATTCTCGTCTTTTTTATTGGCTCTGTATGAAATTTATGTTGAAAATGGAATACTTTCGTAAATTTAGTATAATATAAGTATATAAACATGTACAGAGATATCCTTATTCCAACCATTGAATCTATAAAGAAAGATATACATTATTTAGGTAAGAATGAGCTATACACATTTAGAGAAACTTTTTAATGATAGAATCGAAGAAGACTCAATTATGTGTACTGATTCCCTGAGCAGCTACAAAACCTATGCAAATAAAAACGGGGTATCGCTTGTGCAAATTAAGAATGGAAAGTTCAAAGAAGGTATATATCACATACAGAACATTAATGCTTTCCACGGCAATTTAAGAGGATGGATGCAGAAGTTCAAAGGTGTATCAACCAAGTATTTAGCAAATTATTTATACTGGTTTGAATGGCTGGAGTTTTTTAAGAGCGAGAAGAGAGCCTTAAAAGGCAATCAGCTTTTAATACATGCACACTCATCAAACTGCAATATCAGAATCAAAGATTTTCAAGGGAGGGGACCGATTTTCATTTAAACCTAAATGAGTAACGCAACTAAAAAACTACAATGAGGCGGAAAATTTAGACATAAATATATATTACTACGATATTATTAATTGTTTAAATCTTCTTCCCATAAGGAGATGTTAAAATGAAGAAAAAGACTAATCAAACAAAAAAAGATTTAATTAGAAATTATTTATATATTTTGTTAGGTTTCTTTTGGATTTATGGAAGTATGACAGGTAAGTTTGTTCATACTCGTACAAATATTTTTCTGACAATAATTGGAATTAGCTTAATTGTACTTGGTGTAGTTGGAGTTAAAGAGTATTATTTGCAGAATAAAGCATAAGAAAATATAAAAGGGATGCCAATCCCTTTTTCTATGTCTTTTTTTCAACACTACTTTCATACAGAGCCTTTTTATTTATATGTAAAGTCTTAAATAAGATAATCTGCACTGGATAAGTATGTGTGAAACTTAGAAAAAAAGCAGGCGGAAAAATCCGCCAGTTTTTATACTTCCTGGTTCAATAATAATTAGATCAGGTCTCTACCTTCTCGCATCATGTTCTTGATGCCTCCATGGGAGAGAATCTTCATGGCCATATCCCCAAGCATTTCGCCTTGAAGGATCTGTCCGCTGGAAAGAATCGTTACTGTGCCTTTTCTAAGATCCACTTCGATTTCTTCACCATTTTTCAACATCTTGAACAAATCTTTGACTACAAGTAGGGGCAATCCTAAATTGATGGAGTTTCTGAAGAAGATTCTTGCAAAGGAGTCCGCAATGACCAGAGAAGCACCCATATTTAACAGGGCGATTGGTGCATGTTCTCTGCTGGAACCGCACCCGAAATTGCTTTCGGCCACAACAATATCACCTTTTTGAAAGTTCTTCGGGATTTCTGGATCCACGCCATCCAGACAGTGGGAGCCAATTTCAGTTGGATCCACGAGCTCAAGAAAGCGACCTGGATAAATCTGATCCGTATCTATGTTTTTCCCTAGAATGAGGACTTTTCCTCGTATGATTTCTTGCATGATTAAACCTCCTCCAGATCATCAGGATTAGTCAGATACCCTGTTAGTGCAGATGCTGCAACTGCTCTAGGAGATGCCAGATAAAGGTCTCCTAATGGACTACCCATTCTTCCTGGAAAATTACGGTTGGATGCTGTCACGCATACTTCTCCTGGTGCGATGACACCCTCATGAGCACCTAGGCAAGGACCACAACCGGGTGTCGATATGGTTGCTCCTGCCTTCATCAGATCAGTTAAATAACCGTTGGCGATGGCTTCTTCCATGACTTCGCTGGATGCAGGAATCACGAGAAGACGTACATCACTGGCAATCTTCTTACCGCGTAATACATCTGCCGCGGCTTTCAGATCTTCCAGGCGTCCACCTGTACAGGTGCCTACAAAGCACTGATCCACTTTGATTTTTTTATCAGATGTGAGGAGAAAGACGTTATCCACACTTGCAGGTTTTGCGACCTGGGGATGCAGTTCTTCCACATCGAAATGATAGGACTCTGCATATTCAAAGTCCGGATCTGAAGTCATCACTTCAAACGGTGTGGTTACTCTTTCTTTAAGGTAGTTGAGAACCTGATCGTTGGGATGCATGTAAGCGGTCTTAGCGCCCATCTCTACAGCCATGTTGCAGAGGACCATTCTTCCTGGAACTCCGAGAGTCTCCACATAATCTCCTGTGAACTCGATAGCTTTATATACAGCGCCGTCCGCTTTGATTTTTCCAAGAACATGAAGAATCACGTCCTTCGGCATTACATTTCTTGAAGGTTTTCCAGTTATCCTGATTTCTATGACTTCAGGCACTCTCATCCAGAGTTTTCCGGTCATGAGCACTGTGGCCATATCCGTAGCGCCGATTCCAGTGCCCAGTGCACCAAAGGCGCCATGGGTAGTGGTGTGAGAGTCGGTGGCCAAGAGAATCATCCCTGGATAAATTAGTCCGGCTTCAGGCATTACCTGATGGCAGACACCTGCATTGATGTCGAAATGATGAGTAAAGTTCTGTTCCTTTGCAAAAGCTCTCATTTCTTTATGGATCTGTGCAGCTTTCATGGTAGAGGCTGGTGCAAAGTGATCAAAGACGAATGCTACTTTGTCAGGGTCCCAGACCTTGGTTCCGTCCATTTCTTTGAATGAGTATACAGTCTGTAGATATAGGTCATTGATTTCTGCGAAATCAATTTTTGCCATGACGATTTCCCCAGTGGAGACATGGTCTTTCCCTGCGGCTTTTGCCATAATTTTTTCAATAACGTGCATGATATTCCTCCTCGTTTAGGATAAATTTCAGATGATTGATAATAGAATCAATATGAAGAAAACGAATAAAATATATTTAATCAACATTATATTACCACATGTATTATACTTACAGTTATACTGATAGTGATATAATAAACCTGAAATTTTAAGATAATCGATTAAAGTGATTAATCAGTTCATAAAAATTATTTAAAAATAATAATAATTTGTTGTATGTAAAAGCAAGAAATGTGGGTTCAGTAGTAACTGAAAGGATAGTCTTATTCAAGATGTTGATAAAATACCTGGAACATGTTGTTTTCATCGAAAATGTCATACTGTTTGATAACCATTACAATACGTGTTTTTAAGCCTTTAAAGTTGAGCGTATAAATGACTACATTGCTGTATTTTTAACAATTTTTAGTCTGTACAGTATAATATTACCAGTTTCGCAACGTGAATGCTATATGTTTGTTAATTCGTTTACATCCACAAAAAAATATGTTAATATTCTATTAATGATTATTTTTAATGTGTTATATAAAGATGGTTCAGTGATTGGAGGATGCTATGGCAAATTATTATGAAATTGCACTAAAAAAGCATGAAGAATGGAAAGGTAAAATAAGTATAGAATTGAAGGCTCCACTAGAGACGAAAGAAGATCTTTCGATCGCCTACACTCCTGGGGTAGCTCAGCCTTGCCTGGAAATAGCGAAAAACAAGGATGATGTATATAAATATACATGGAAAGGCAATATTGTGGCGGTCATTTCTGATGGAACAGCGGTATTAGGGCTAGGAGATATCGGACCTGAAGCAGCACTTCCGGTAATGGAAGGAAAAGCGGTCTTGTTCAAGCGTTTCGCGGGGGTTAATGCGATTCCCATCGTACTGGATACAAAAGATCCTAAGGAAATCATCGAGACCATTAAGCGGATTGCACCCACTTTCGGTGGAATCAACCTGGAAGATATCAGCGCACCGAGATGCGTGGAAATAGAGAGAGCGCTCATAGAAGAACTGGACATTCCAGTATTCCATGATGATCAGCATGGTACAGCCATCGTTGTGACTTCAGGAATCATCAATGCACTGAAGCTTGTCAATAAGAAAGCCGAAGACTGCACCGCAGTCATTTCCGGTGCAGGCGCAGCAGGAAGCTCCGTCATCAAGATGATGAAAAGATTCGGGATCAAGAATATCTATGCATTCAATAAGTATGGAATCTTGAACAAAGCTGATATGGAAAACTATAACTTTGTGGAGAAAGAAGTCGCTGTAATAACAAACAACGATGATGAAAATCTCACCATGGCGGAAGCGATGACTAGGGCTGATCTCTTCATCGGAGTCAGTGCACCGAAAGTCATCACAAAAGAAATGGTATCCACCATGAAGAAAGATGCCATCATTTTCGCCATGGCGAATCCTGAACCTGAAATCACTTATGAAGAGGCGATTGAAGGTGGAGCAAGAGTTGTGGGAACCGGACGGTCGGATTACCCGAATCAGGTCAACAATGTACTCGCGTTTCCGGGTCTGTTCAGAGGAGCATTGGATGTCAGAGCAAGAAAGATCACTGAAGAGATGAAGCTTGCTGCAGCAGAAGGAATTGCATCTCTTATATCAGAGGACGAGCTGAACGAGGAATATGTCATTCCGAATGCTTTTGACCCTAGGGTTGCAGAAGTGGTCGCGAAGGCGGTTGCTGAAAAAGCAATTGAACAAGGTCTTGCAAGAGTATAGAAGGATTATGAGGATGGATTTGAAAGAATTCATCCTTCTTTCAGAGCTTATGTGAAATCGTTAACAGAAGAAATACAGACAATGAAAAATAAATTGTGAGGTAAGATATGGAAATCAGAAAACAAGCCATTGCAGGGACTTTGCAGTCCAACGACTGCCAGGTTCGCATTGTGAAAGGAGAAGGTCGGGTTGACCTCTCTATCGAAAGCTCCGTAATGGAGACTTTCGGAAAACAGATTGAAAAAACCATCCGGGAAACCTTGGAAAAACTATCCGTAGACGACTGCAGGATTTTCGTGGAGGATCGGGGTGCCTTAGATTACACTATTCGAGCAAGAGTGGAAACGGCGGTGAGAAGAGCATATGAGTAGAAGAAGTTTATTGTTTATGCCAGGGAATAATCCTGGGATGCTGACTTCAGCAGATTGTCTTGAAGCAGACTGCATCATCTTCGATCTTGAAGATGCGGTATCTCTGAAGGAAAAAGATGCTGCCAGAATTCTGGTAAAAGAAGCACTGGCTTTTCTTCCACTTGAAGGAGTGGAAGTGACGGTCAGAGTGAATCCTTTGGACTCTCCTTACTGGAAAGAGGATCTTATGAGCATTATTCCGGCAAAGCCGGATGGAATCGTCATTCCTAAAGCAAGTGTTGAATCTGTGAAGACCATGGTAAGGGAAATCGAGAGATTAGAAGTAATCCATGGTATAGAGAAAAAGGTGAAACTGCTCCTTATCATTGAAAGTGCCATGGGGCTCATGGATCTTAGAAATATAATCGAATCATCGGATCGGATCGATGCGATTTTGTTAGGGGCAGAAGATTTATCCAGCGATATGGGCATCAAGAGAACCAAAGGAAGCAAGGAAATCGAATATGCCAGGTATCTTGTTGCCACTGCAGCGAGAGCCTATGGAATCGATGCTTTGGATACACCCTATACAGATATCGATGATTTCGAAGGACTGGAAGAAGACACCCGGTTTGCCAAATCCATCGGATTCGGGGGCCGTCTGGCCATCAATCCGCGTCAGATTGTACCAATTCATCAGGTGTTTTCTCCAACAGCGGACGAAATTGAGGAAGCGCAGATCATTTTAATGGAAGCACAGGAAGCGGAAAAGAAAGGTCTTGGCGTATTCAGCTACAAAGGGAAGATGGTGGATCTGCCTGTCATTAAAAGAGCAGAACAAATCGTTCATTCTGCTGAGAAATGGGGGTTAATCAGATGAAAAATTCAATAGGTAGAGAAGGAATGGATAGACCCTATAGCGGA
The DNA here is from genome assembly GCA_035469845.1 of Proteiniclasticum sp. Taxonomy (GTDB): domain Bacteria; phylum Bacillota; class Clostridia; order Clostridiales; family Clostridiaceae; genus Proteiniclasticum. The sequence goes on from DATIRH010000167.1 coordinate 8,100, forward strand.
CCTTTTAAAAATGTGAAGCTTCATGATTTTGTATCACCAAAAACAGATCTGGATCGAAGACCGGTCTTTTCTGAGAATCTTGATGAGATTCTGGATGAGCTTAAGCTTCATGATGGGATGACCTTCAGTTTTCACCATCATATGAGAAATGGGGACTATGTCCTGCCTATGGTCATGAAGAAGATCCATGAAAGAGGACTTAAGAATATAACAATTGCAGCTACTTCACTTTTCCCATGTCATTCATGCCTAGTGCCTATGTTTGAAGATGGAACAGTGACAAAAGTGAATGCATCCTATATCTCTGGACCTGTTGGTGTTGCCATCAGTACAGGCAAAGTGAAAGAAATCTGTCACATGACGACCCATGGAGGAAGACCAAGAAGTATGTTCGAGGGCGAAGTGGTGGTAGATGTTGCCTTCATAGCAGCACCAGCGGTGGATGAAAAAGGGAATCTGACAGGATCAGAAGGTCCTGCATCTTGCGGTGTTTTGGGTTATGCCCATGTGGATGCTGAAACAGCGAAGAAAGTCGTGGCCATTACTGACTACACAGCAAAGACTGTGAATCAGCCTGAAATTTCAGGACATCTGGTGGATTATGTAGTGAAGGTGGACTCCATCGGAGACCCTAAGGGAATCGTCAGCGGAACCACACAGATCACAAAGGATCCGGTTGGACTGAAGATTGCACGAGATGCCGCAAAACTCATTGAACACAGTGGACTCCTTAGTAATGGAATGAGTTTTCAGACAGGAGCCGGAGGGATTTCTCTAGCTGTGGCCAATGAGCTGAAGAAGATCATGAAAGAGAAGGAAATCACAGGAAGCTTTGCTTCTGGAGGAATCACTGATTACCTGGTAAACCTTCTGAAGGAAGGATATTTTGAAAAGCTTTATGATGTTCAATGCTTTAATCTGGATGCAGTGGAATCCATCAAGGTCAATGAGAACCATATTAAGATGAGTGCTCATGCCTATGCAAGTATCAACAATCCAGATAATATCGTGAATAAGCTGGATATCGTGATCCTTGGAGCCAGCGAAATTGATCTCGATTTCAATGTCAATGTCACTACAGGTTCTGATGGAATCATCCTTGGAGGATCCGGAGGACATGCAGATACTGCTGCAGGAGCAAAACTATCCATCATCGTGTCAAAGCTTGTGAACTCCAGAATTTCGTGTCTTGTAGATGAGGTGACCACGGTGACTACGCCAGGCGAAACGGTAGATGTACTGGTCACAGACCGAGGAATTGACATCAATCCGAAACATTCGGAACTTATTAAGAAACTGAAAGAGGAAACCTATCTGAAGATCATGGATATCCATGAACTTAAGAAGATTGCAGACTATTATACGGGAATCCCAGAGCAGAGAAAACGCAGTGATCAGATTG
>DATIRH010000168.1:0-4611 GCA_035469845.1 Proteiniclasticum sp.
AGTGTGAGCAGTGAAGCTTTTGTTCTCACTGTCATGGCTCTATTTTCATAATAGGATTCCAGGTACTTCTTATACAGCTTTGTCGCAGTGAACCAGTCGTTGAACCGGTCAGAACCTCGAGCAAAGCATGCAGAAGCCAGCAGTAAAAATGGAGTGGTGGGTAATACCGGAATAAGTGCGCCTATGGCTCCCAATCCGAAGAACAGAAACCCCAGGGTAATATAGATCACTTTCAAGGGCTCAGCCTCCTTACGTTTTGAATGTGTCTACTGAAATTAGTTTTTAGTATGCCATAGCTGTTAAATAATGTCAATCAAAAGTAATCAGGTCTGCATTTCTACAGGCCTGAATACGTACTATATTGAGTTCTTCATCAGATTCTTCGAGTGTGATCATCTCCGACGGTTCTCTGCAGTTCAGCTAACCGATCTAAACCTTCTTCATCAATATTATAATCCCTCTTGACATCATATATACCTTCTAAAGTTGCAAGCTCATCTTCATACATCTTAACTCTTTCAGTAAGATATTTGATTTTCTTTTTAAGAAGCTTAACTTCTTTACTGGTATTGGTTACTTCCTTGTTTTCCAGATTCTCCCATTTCTCTCCTAGTGCTTCTCTTTCTTCTGATACTTTATTTTCGCTGGTGTTTTTATTGTCATTATTCATATGCTGAACACAAATAAATGTGTCCATTCACCTCCTTGAATGTAAGCAACTTAGTACTAATGTTCTTTACATTATACTTCAGGAGATTAAATTGCCTCGGAACATTCTATGAACGCCAAGATAATATTTGCTTATCTGGTGAAAAAGTCTATGCTGTCACGAAGAAACTCTGCTGCTCCTTCCTTCTCCTTGTCATAGTATGCCTTGAATCTTTCATCTTCCACATACATTTCCGCCAGTCCTCGATGGGCTTCCTTTGAGTAAGTTGGCCAGTATATTGAAATCCACTCTTTATGGAGCGTTGCCACTTCCTGAGCCAGTGGTGAGGATGGATCTTTTCCGTCCATGGCTTCATAAAGCTTTTGAAGGATTTCCGTCCCTAGCATCTCAGCTTTTTCATGGGTCTCCTGAGATTGTTCAGAATATTTTCTGTTTGATTTTTCTACAACCTCTTCACCATATTTATCTCTGATTTCCTTACCGTATTTCTCTTCGTTGATCTTGAGGTTCTTTTCTTTCAGTCCCTTGAACTTTGCTGTATCTTTCATTTTTACCATCCCTTTCATTTCAAGTATGCTCTCATCTAATGTTTCCAGCATGAGATCGATCTGTTTTCTTTTGGCGAGTAATTTTTCTTTATGTTCCTTCAGTGTCTCTTCCCGGTCATAACCCGTTTCACTTAAAAGGGTTGTGATCTTCTCCAGGGGTAGATCGAATTCTCTGTAAAAAAGGATCTGCTGCAGCTTATTGATCTCCTTCTTACCGTAAATTCTATAACCACTGGAACTGATTCTGGATGGAGACAGAAGACCGATTTCATTGTAATATCGCAGGGTTCTTGTACTCACACCTGCCATCCTGCTGATTTCTTTAATGGTATATTCCATGTGATCACCTCTGTGTTTTATAATACACCTTTACGTAACGTTAATGTCAAGGTAAATTTCACAAAAAAATAAAGACCTCGTCTGAGGTCTTATAAAGCCATAATCATTATGATAATCACTGCAATCGGTGAAAAATACCACGAGTACTTCTGCATCTTCCGATACATGGATGGAACTTCGATAGCACCCTTATATTTCAGGTTCTTGACTCTAAAGAAGAAATCCGGGAAGATCATGTCGATGACCAAAGATAGCAGAATAAGACCTGCAACCAGAAGCATGGACATATTTCCGCGGTATCTTTCATTTAGACGATTTACCACCATTACCAGAAGCATCGGATCCGGATTTGCTTCACTATAGGTTTCGTTCTTTGCTGAAAGATAGTTGTAATAGGACACTGTTTTTCCTTCATTGTCTGTTAAGGTACCATTCTCCTTGAGCAACGTTCCATTATAGATAAGCACGTTCTCATCATCAAATATCCTGATCTCTTCTCCATCTGAGGAGGATTCAAGGACATATTCCTTTGAATCTTCTTGAATGGTCAATTCCACAAGTCTGTCAGCCTGACTCATTTTGATCACTTTGATGGAGGTTTTGCCAGCATCACTATTCCCTGAAAATACTGAAGAAACTGAATCGGAGACGTTAGGGTCTTCTTTCAAAAAGGACCCGTAATAATCTACACCAGTCTGGAAAAAGTTTCCTAAGTAAAAATACAGCAAAATGACCGCTGCTATTGCAACGGGAATAATCAGCAATTTTCTATTATTTAATTTTAAATTAAATTTATTATTCATAAAAATACCTTCATTTCTTATTGTCAACTTTCATATTATAGCACAAGTTTACAATTTGTTAAATCTTTTCGTTCATTTATGTGATATTACAATGCTATCATGGTTAATTTGATAATTTATCATAATAGAATTTCCTTAATTTCAGCTAAAGAAGCCCAATTGATATTATTTTGACAGTCACAAAATAAATGGAACGATCAGCCCACTTAAGATGCTGATCGTTCCCGGTCACTATACTCGATAAAACAGTTTTTTACTAGGACTCTTTCCTCAGTAGTTTAACAACATACAGAGTAGGTCTGTTAAAGACTCTGAGTTTCACTCCGCCAATACCTGGGCTTACTACAATCTTTCTATCCTCTTTCTCATACAGACCTTTGCTGTATTTAGGAAAAAAAGTTCGATCCGGTGATAAAATGCCTCCAAATATCGGAAGTCTAACAACACCGCCATGAACATGTCCTGAGAAAGTAAGATCGATTCCATATTCGGCATACACATCAAAGTAAAGGGGGTTATGGGCAAGCTGCATTGTAAAACCCGGTTCGATCTCACCTAATCTGTTTACAAGTTCTTCTTTACGAAGCCCTACTATTCCATTTTCATCATAGGTATTTCGCAGGTATTTTCTAGGAAGTCGGAGTCCGTAGAGGGTTATCCGCTCTTCTTCTCTTTCAAGAGAAATCATCTCATCCTCAAGATGCCTTATACCGGCACGGTTTAATACAGAGATGAATTCCTTTTTATCCTCTTTTGAGAGCTCATCTTCATGATTACCATCCACACAATAGGCAGGATACTTATGTGAAATACTTTCTATAAGCATCCTGAAGTGATCTTTTCCAGGACTCTGATTATCGATCATGTCTCCTGTATAGAAGATCGCATCAGGTGTCAGCTCCATTATCTTCTGGATCAGTTTTTTGTTTCCCTCTCCATAACAGCTGTTATGCAGATCTGAAATATGGAGAATTCTGTATCCGTGAAATCCTTTTGGGATTTTCGAAGAAATAACTGCAATCTCTTTTACTGAAAATGTATGGTTATTAATGAAGTACAGAAGCGCTGTGGCGACTACCATTGTGATTATTATTTCCATTTGAGTTCTTGTTCCTTCGCTTTTATTAATTTCCGAAATGCTGTGTTCCAAGCAGGACTTTATAGCCTTTGTAATAGGCTCCAGATTCGGTGGAACGAACAACGCCTACCCCGATGTATTTATGTATCGGACTTAGCATCTGTTTATTATGCCCATCAGAATTCTGCCATCCTGTGAAGAGCTCTTCAGCATGAATACTGCTTGAAAATGCGGAGTTAGATACAAAAGCGAGGTTTTCACCAATACCAGTGTACTTCAGGTCCAGTTTATTCCATAGCAGATAATCAAATGGCCTGTTGTCCAGATTCGGATTGTCGTGGCTGAAATAATCATACTGCAGCATCGCCAGCGACTTATATCTGGCTGACTGAGATAAATCTTCTCTTCTTTCTAAAGGTTGGAGATCATACTCTTGTCTGTAGGCATTGAGCCTTTCAAGGATATAATTCTCGGATTCCACATCAAATTCGTATGCATAACTGTCAGGAATCTCTTGAAATGCTTCCTCCATGCTACGGCTCACATAATTTATACCTATCTGGCCATTTTCCAGCTGCTCCGACTGAATCTCTTCAGTCTCGTCCATTTCATCCCTATCCTCATCATCACGAATTCCTTCGATATAATCCATCAGTTTTTCAAATACTTCATCCAGAGAGTCCCCTAGGGAATCAAAGAATTCATTGGCTTTTTCTTCAAACTTATTGATCGAATCTTCTACTGTATTAATCTGCTTATCCAGATCTTTAGTGCATCCAGTAAGTGTTACTCCCATGAGCACCACTATCAGCAGCAGAGAATAAATTCTTCTATTACCCTTCATGGTCTTTTCCTCCAGTCTTATTGATTGACTTATTGTATTCTCATTCTAATCCAATAATATTAAGAAAGCATGAAAGGCATCTGAACAATTGCATACATTGAACGTCTCCATCTTAAATTCTTCGTATATTATGGTAGATATTCGTAAGAAGCACCACTTTTTGGTGGAGCAATAAAAAAAAGCCTCAAGAAGAGGCTGAAGATTTAAAAAATCAATTACTTTATTTTCGTTTTCACGTTTACAAATCCATAATAAAGACCCGAACCGATTTCAAGGAGTGTTATGAAACAAATTACTGCGATGGTTCCATTTCGTATCAAATCTATATC
>DATIRH010000169.1:0-9324 GCA_035469845.1 Proteiniclasticum sp.
GGCACTGAAAAAAATCTATCATTCTCCTTGGTGAATCTGGTCTTTCAATTCTTTCATGTGTCCCTTTTAAAACAGATAGAGTAAAAACACCCGATATAAGATTCTTCAGGTAATCTTCCGATAATGGAAGAAATACTTGAAGAATCTTTTTGCGTTTTATTCAAGTATTTATGAAGATAGAATGAAAACCACTGTGTATCAATAACTATCGCCTAATTGTGAAAAGTTTAATTTAAATTCATTCAGGTGTTGACGTTTACAGGTTTACTGATTATACTGAGAACAGTGATTGTATACATTGTATACGACGAATACAATTCAAGGAGGAAGATATGATTAATTTTTCATTAGAAGGCAAAGTTGCAATAGTTACAGGTGCTGGTACAGGTCTGGGACAGGGTATCGCCCTTGCCATGGCAGAAGCTGGAGCTGATATAGTCGGAGTGGCTCATATCGCCATGCCAGAAACAGAAAAGATGATCACAGACATGGGCAGAAAGTTTATAGGGATAGAAGCAAACCTTTTAAGCATCGAACCGGTTAATAGAATCATCGAAGAAGCGGTGGCAGCTATGGGACATGTGGACATTCTTGTAAACAATGCGGGAATCATCAAGAGAGAAGATGCCCTGGAGTTCTCAGAAGAGAATTGGGATTCAGTTATGGACATCAATCTGAAGACCGTGTTCTTCCTTTCTCAGGCAGCTGCAAAGCAGTATGTCAAGCAGGGAACCGGCGGTAAGATCGTAAACATCGCGTCTATGCTTTCTTATCAGGGTGGAATCCGAGTACCTTCCTATACAGCCAGCAAGTCCGGCGTAAAGGGAATCACCATGGCCATGGCCAATGAATGGGCTAAGTACAACATCAACATCAATGCCATTGCACCAGGTTACATGGCTACAGACAACACTGCAGCATTAAGATCCGATGAGGAAAGAAGCAGTGCAATCCTGGAAAGAATTCCTGCAGACAGATGGGGAACAAAGGAAGACATTGGTGGACCTGCAGTATTCCTGGCATCTGAAGCATCAAGCTACATGAACGGATTTACAATGGCTGTCGATGGCGGATGGTTAGCTAGATAGATCTTACAAAAAGGAGAAAACAATGAAATTAGAAACAAGATATTCAACACATCCGGAAGATTCAAAATTCTACACCACAGAAGAAATCAGAGACCATTATCTTATAGAAGAGGTCTTTGCTGCGGATGACGCGAATTTCGTCTATTCCCATAATGACAGAATCATCGCAGGCGGAATCATGCCAGTGAAGAGTGGAGTCATTCTTGGAGCAGGAAAAGAACTGGGTACGGAATTCTTCTTCCAGAGAAGAGAAGGTGGCATCATCAACGTCGGCGGAGCTGGTAAAGTGAAGCTTGACGGCGAAGTCTTTGACATGAACCAGTATGATGGACTCTATATCGGTATGGGCACAAAAGACGTTGAATTTACAAGCGTAGATGGTGAAAACCCAGCGAAGTTCTACTTCAACAGTGCACCAGCGCATCACAGCTACCCAACGAGAATCATCACCCTGGAACAGGCGAAGAAAGTGCATCTTGGAAGCAGTGAAAACCTCAACAAGAGAACCATCAACCAGTATGTTCATCCGGATGTGGTTGAAAGCTGTCAGCTGGTCATGGGCATGACTAACCTTGAAGCTGGAAGTGTCTGGAACACCATGCCATGTCACACCCATGAGAGAAGAATGGAAGTGTACTTCTATTTCAATCTGAATGAAAATGACAAGGTCTTCCATATGATGGGACAGCCACAGGAAACAAGACACATCGTTGTCAGCAACGAGCAGGCTATCATCTCACCAAGCTGGTCCATCCATTCAGGTGTTGCAACAGGAAAATACACCTTCATTTGGGGCATGTGTGGAGAGAACATCGAGTTCACAGACATGGACCATGTTGATATGAAGGATCTAAGATAAGTTATTTTTGAAAAAATAGGCAGATTATTAATCTAAAATAGACAAAAAATAAATTATTACGGGGGAAATTATTATGAAGAAGATATTATCAATTATGATGGCAGTTACTCTGTCACTAGGTGTTATGGCAGGATGTTCATCTGAAACACCTGCAGCTGAAGAAGGAGCTGGCGCAGAGGTCAAGGAAACTGTTCTGAAGATCGCCTTCAATCAGTCAGAAAATCATCCACAGTACAAGGCACTTGCTACTTTCGGCGAGAAGCTGAAGGAAGAAACCGCTGGAGCATACAGCATTGAAATCGCACCAAATGCACTTCTGGGTGACCAGAGAGCTACAGCTGAACTTGTTCAGTCCGGAACCATCGCTATGGCAGTGGTAGGAAACCCAATCGTTGAGAACTTCAACAAGGAATTCGCAGTAATCGGACTTCCTTACATCTACGACAGTCTGGATCATCAGAAGGAAGTCTTCACATCAGGCATACTTGATGAACTCTTCGCTTCAACTGAAGAAAATGGATTTTTCGTTGCAGGATCATTTACTGCAGGATCCAGAAATGTCTATACAGACAAGCCTATTGAAACACCAGAAGATTTAGCTGGATACAAGATCAGAGTCATGGAATCAGACACCATGGTCAAGATGCTTGAACTCATGGGTGGCGTAGGAACACCAATGGGCCAGGGTGAAGTTTACACAGCTGTACAGCAGGGTGTACTTGAAGGTGGAGAAAACAACGAAGTGACTTATGCAGATCTGAAGCATTATGAAATCGCTCCTTATTTCTCTTACACACAGCATCTTATGGTACCAGATCTTATCATCATCAATGATGATATCTACAATGGCATGACAGATGAAAACAAGGAAATCTTTGAAAACCTGATGAAAGAAACCATCATCAATGAATTTGATGTCTGGAATGAAAGTGTAGAAACTTCCAAGGCAACTGCAACTGAAAATGGTGCAACATTTGTTGATGTAAACATCAAGCCTTTCCAGGAAAATGTAAAGCCGCTTCATGAGGAAGTAACAGCAGCTTCAGAAGGTGCAAAAGCAATCTATGATGCCATCAGAGGCCTTGTAGAATAAATAGAGACTTGTAAATTAATAGAAGGCAAGCATTTTTAGAGAATCTGGGAAGCATGCTTTCCAGATTCTCTTTTCTTAAAAAATCCGATTTACAGAAGGAGCAGATAATGAAAACAATCAAGAATGGTTTAGATAAAATTCTAGAAATATTCTGCATTGCCATCATGGGAATCATGACGATTCTCGTTTCCTGGCAGGTGTTTACAAGGTATTTCCTCAACGATCCAAGTGCGAAAACGGAAGTGCTTTCCCAGTATCTCTTTGTATGGCTTGTCATGTATGGAGCTGCTTATGTCTTTGGACAAAGAGACCATATGGCCATTGTCTTTATCAAGGATAAGTTCAAAGGCAATGTAAGAGTCGCGGCGGACATTCTCAGTGAAATCATTGTAGCCATCTTTGCAGTGGGCGTCATGATCTATGGAGGATTCATCTCCATGGGCAATCAGATGGGACAGACGGATGCAGCCCTTCAGATTCCTATGGGTGTAATCTACTCAGCCATTGCTTTTAGTGGTGTATGTATCGTCTTTTATAGCATCTACAACATAACAGAGACGATAAGCAACAGAAACGTCAGCGTAAAGGAGGCTATCTAATATGGATATAGCATTACAAGCAGGTCTCATTATGCTGGTTGCGGTTCCGATTCTTCTGATCATCGGTGTGCCCATCAGTATCGGAATCGGTCTATCCTCTACTTTGGCCATGGCCTTGATTCTTCCTTTTGAAAATGCCATGATCACATCAGCACAGAGATTGTTTATTGGAACAAACTCATTCTCACTTCTAGCCATTCCATTTTTCATACTGGCCGGTAATATCATGAACAATGGTGGTATCGCCATAAGGCTGGTCAACTGCGCGAAGGTCATCAGCGGAAAGCTGCCTGGCTCCCTGGCTCAGTCCAACATCGTCGCAAACATGCTCTTCGGCGCAATCAGTGGTTCAGGAGTTGCAGCAGCAGCTGCTGTTGGTGGAACCATGGGACCGCTTCAGGAAAAGGAAGGATACAGCAAGGAATTCAGTGCGGCAGTAAATATCGCATCTGCTCCAACTGGAATGCTGATTCCACCAAGTAACACCCTTATTGTCTATTCCACCGTTGCGGGTAGTGTATCCGTTTCTGCGCTGTTTATCGCAGGTTATATCCCTGGAATTCTATGGGGCCTTGGGGTTATGATCATCGCCGGAATCATGGCGAAGAAAGAAGGATATGTTTCAAAGGATCATTACACTTTAAAAAGAGGTCTGATGGTATTTCTTGATGCAATCCCAAGTCTTCTTCTCATTGTCATCGTCATAGGTGGTATACTGAAGGGAGTATTTACAGCTACAGAAGGTTCAGCCATTGCTGTTGTCTATTCGCTGGTTTTGTCCTTCATATATAGAGCGATAAAACCTAAGGATCTTCCTAAGATTCTACTTGATTCTGCCAGAATGACAGCCATCGTCATCTTCATGATCGGAGTATCCTCCATCATGTCATGGGTCATGGCGTTTACCAATATTCCGCAGATCATTGCCAATGCACTTCTAAGTATCACATCCAGCAAAATTATCATTCTTCTTATTATGAATGTGATTCTACTGGTCATCGGAACCTTTATGGATCCTACACCTGCAGTACTGATATTCACACCGATCTTCCTGCCTATGGCTGAGAGTTTCGGTATGCATCCTGTACAGTTCGGTATCATGATCGTATTTAATCTCTGTATCGGTACCATCACGCCTCCTGTGGGACCTATCCTGTTCACAGGTTGTAAAGTCGGGGGAGTGACCATCGAGCAGGTATTCAAGAGGCTTATACCATTCTTCATTGTCACTTCAGTGATTCTGTTACTTGTAACCTTTATGCCAGCACTGTCTATGACGTTGCCTCAGATGCTTGACCTTGTCAAGTAAAAAAGCATAGAAGAGAAAATCTGAAAGAAAAGGTGAAAATATGATTTACAGTAACATCCATACCTGGAAAAACGAAGAAAATATTTATAGTGATAGACTCCATAAGGCACTGACATTTTTAGAAAACATGGATCCTGCCACTGTGCAGGATGAAAAGTTCGTTATTGAGGAAGAGAACATCTTCGGTTTCGTCACCACCGTTAATACGGAAGATGTGTCTTCAAGACGACCTGAATCCCATGCCAGGCACATTGATATCCAGTTCCTTATAGAAGGAAGAGAAAAGATCGGTTTTATCAGAAAGAGCAGTCAGCTGAAGGTGGTAACAGACGAGCTCGAGGAAAAAGACATCTGCTTCTATGATGGAAATATGGACGGTGAGGTTTTCCTTGACTTTAAACCAGGTGATTTCGCAGTCTTCTTTCCAGAGGATGTCCATAGACCACAGTGCATCGCTGGTGAGAATACCCGGATCAGAAAATCAGTGATCAAAATCAAAGTGGACTAGAACAAGGGCTTGGATAAAAACAGGAATTAGACTAAGGGTAAGCATAAGCAGAAGAACTATGTCTGGTAGTTCTTCTGAATGACAGGAAGCCGGGAGGAATGTTTCTCCCAAGGCATGTTCTGTTGAATGAGGAAAGGTGGACTGATTAAGGTCTGCCTTTCCTCTGTTTCCTGAAAAAATAACTTTCAGTTGTCTTCCAAGGATACCTCCTCCCCAAAAGGGTGTTTCTATTGTTTTAATTGTTTTAATGAAACATATAGTTTGAATAGTGATGTAACGGTTAACCTTTCATGAATAAGTGGAATAATGGTTGTTAGAATTGAATATTAAGGATAAAATTATTGTATATGATGTATACAACTGTTAAAATTAAGGAGGTTGTAATGGAAAGGTTTTCATTAAAAGGCAAAGTTGCAATAGTGACAGGTGCAAGAACAGGACTTGGTCAGGGTATAGCGCTGGCATTGGCTGAAGCAGGAGCGGATATCGTAGGGGTAGGTTCCACGACGCTGGATGAAACAGAAAAGCTGGTGAAGGAAATGGGAAGAAGATTCCATGGAATCACAGCAGATCTCAGAAGCATAAAGCCTGTTGATCGCGTGATACAAGAAGCTGTAGAGAAGATGGGTCATGTGGATATCCTTGTGAACAACGCAGGAATCATAAGGCGTGAAGATGCACTTGATTTCAGTGAAAAGGACTGGGACGATGTCATGGACATCAACCTGAAGACTGTATTTTTCCTTTCCCAGGCTGCAGCAAAGCAGTATATGAAGCAGGGGACCGGTGGGAAAATCATCCATATCGCGTCCATGCTGTCCTATCAGGGTGGCGTCAGAGTACCTTCCTATACAGCCAGCAAGTCTGGCGTGAAGGGTATCACAATGGCCATGGCCAATGAATGGGCAAAGCATAACATCAACATCAATGCCATTGCGCCAGGATATATGGTCACAGACAACACGGAAGCGCTGAGAAGTGACGAAAACAGAAGCGAAGAGATCCTTAAGAGGATTCCTCAGGGCAGATGGGGTACCAAAGAAGACATCGGCGGACCTTGTGTGTTCCTGGCATCAGAGGCTTCAAGCTATATGAACGGATTCACCATCGCTGTTGATGGCGGATGGCTCGCAAGATAACAGATAAGATTATATTAGGAGGATTATTATAATGAAACTGGAAACAAGATACTCAACACATCCGGACGATTCAAAATTCTACACCACAGAGGAAATCAGAGACCATTATCTTATAGAAGAGGTTTTTGTGGCGGATGAGGCGAATTTCGTCTATTCCCATAACGACAGAATCATCGCTGGAGGAATCATGCCTGTGAAGGGCGGAGTTCTTCTTGATGCAGGGAAAGAACTGGGTACAGAATTCTTCTTCCAGAGAAGAGAAGGCGGCATCATCAACATCGGCGGAGCGGGTAAAGTGAAGCTTGACGGTGAAGTGCTAGACATGAACCAGTATGATGGACTCTATATCGGTAAGGGCACAAAGGACGTGGAATTCATGAGCGTTGATGGTGAAAACCCTGCGAAGTTCTACTTCAACAGTGCTCCGGCGCATCACGGCTATCCGACAAAAATCATCACACTGGAAAAGGCGAAGAAGGTTCATCTTGGAAGCGTTGAAAACCTCAACAAGAGAACCATCAATCAGTACGTTCATCCGGATGTGGTTGAAAGCTGCCAGCTGGTCATGGGCATGACGATGCTTGAAGCGGGAAGTGTCTGGAACACCATGGCTTGTCACACTCATGAGAGAAGAATGGAAGTGTACTTCTATTTCAATCTGAATGAAAACGACAAGGTCTTCCATATGATGGGCCAGCCTCAGGAAACAAGACACATCGTTGTCAGCAACGAACAGGCTATCATCTCACCAAGCTGGTCCATCCATAGTGGTGTGGGCACAGGAAAATACACCTTTATCTGGGGTATGTGCGGAGAGAACATCGAGTTCACCGATATGGACCATGTGGACATGGACGACCTGAAATAGGAAAAACGTAAAGCAAACATTCAAGGAGAATAGACATGGACAAGAACAATGCATATAAAGCGAATACCATGGGTGACGATGCCTATGAACTCATGAAAAGGGACATACTAACCCTTGAGATCAAGCCCGGAACCATGATTACAGAGCAGGTGATCTGCGATAAATACAATATTTCAAGAACGCCCAGCAGACACGTGCTGCAGAGGCTCCGAGATGAAGGGCTTATCTATTCCATTCCCTACAAGGCAAGCTATGTCACTTTGCTTGATCTTGACAGCATAAAGCAGCTGATCTATATGCGTATCGCCATTGAATCCAGGGTCATCATGGATGCCATGAAGAGTAAGAGTGAGGATCTTCTTTATCGGCTCGATAAGAGCCTGAAGAAACAGGAGAAACTTCTCCAGACTGATTTCACACCGGATGAATTCTATGTGCTGGACAGTGAGTTCCATGAGACCTGGTTTTCTGAAACGGACAAACACATTGTCTGGGAAGAAATTCAGAAGATGCTGGTTCAATATACAAGGTTTCGTATGCTTGACATCGTCATGGTGAAAAACTTTCAGGCAATCTATGAGGAACATAAGAAACTGGTGGAGATCATCAGAGGAGACCGTTTCGATGAGGTGGACGAAATGATCACGAAACATCTCAATGGTGGTATCGACAGACTTGGAGACCGACTCTTTGGTGAGTATGCGGATTATTTCATTAAAGCATAAGAGAAAAGGATTAGAAGGTAGACTTATAAGGTCTGCCTTTCATCCATTTTCAGAAAAAAATGAAGAAGAAAGAAGCAAACAGAATTAAATAGAAAAAATCATGAAGTGTAAAATGAATGAACACTTCGTGATGTAAAATTTGAAAGATGAGGAAATTTAAATATGCAACGTGAGAATTTTTATACCAGACTGGATAAGAAAGAGAAGTTTATCCTGAATTCGGTATTTTATGTATTTTTCGTCAATGGTATTTTTGCCATGATTATGGGGTCGCTGCTTCCACTTATAAGTAGTGAGTATGGTTTATCAGATACTTTGAGTGGATCTCTGATTTCAGCCCATTCTTTAGGGAATCTTGCTTCCGGATTTATCGCCGGAATCCTGCCTTTATACTTAGGCAGAAAGAGATCCATCGTGATGCTGAGTAGCTTCGTGGTCGTTGGGTTTACACTGATGATCACCACAAGAAATCCGCTGTTTCTTCTTCTGGCCTTCCTTTTCACAGGAATCAGTAGAGGTAGCGTAAGTAACTTCAACAACACCATGGTCAATGAAGTGTCTGACAGCAGTCCTTCGGCGCTGAGCTTTCTCCACAGCGTATTTGCGGTAGGAGCGATTCTAGCGCCTATCCTTGTCATCTTCACAACGAAGATCGCAGGTGACAATGGATGGAGATTAAGCTCTATAATTATTATTGGGCTGACCACACTTTCCGTGATTTTCTTCTCCAGAATGGAGATGAAAGAGAAGGTGAAGGTGAAGGAAGGGAATAAGGGCTATGAGTTCCTTAAATCCAAGGTTTTCTGGACCCATGCAGGAATTCTATTCTTCTACCTGGCTGGTGAAGCCACCATCAACGGATGGATCATCAAGTACTTTGTGGATGCCGATATCATGACCATCGGGTATGCTCAGGGACTGGCGTCCATTCTATGGATGGCCATTCTTGTGGGTAGGCTCACGGTGAGTTTTTATGGGGATCGGCTTAAGAAAGAGACCATACTTCTTGTGACCACAGCAGGAACGGTGCTGTTCTATTTCCTTCTTTTATCCACCACCAATGTTACAGTAATCACCATCGCCATCATCGGTATCGGTCTTTCCATGGCTGGAATCTATCCTACTACTGTATCCAA
>DATIRH010000170.1:0-8859 GCA_035469845.1 Proteiniclasticum sp.
AGGTGGATCCACCGGTGCACTCACACTGGGTTGTGATAAGTATTTTCCGGAAGCCCAACCTGTTTTCCCATTATAAGTGATTTTTTTCCATGCTCCACCATCTTCAACCAATGTTACAGTGGCTCCTTTTGGCATAACAAGTACGGATTTGCTGCTGGTACCCGGTCCAGTTCTCATGTAGAGATTTGCTGTAGTTTTCAGGGTTCTCACTGTAGGTGCAGCAGGTGTTACAGGAACAGGATTTTGCGGTGCGGGCACTGCAGGTGTAGGTGCAGCAGGAGCTACTCCTCCAGGATTCTGGGTAGGATTGATCCAGGCACCAGGTGCATTGCTTGCTTTTGAAATATTAATCATTCCATTATGAATTTTATAAACAAAATAAGTGCCGGGTTGATATGTGATAACGGAATTGGTTTTTCCGGCTGCATTTGCACTATCCAAATAACCTGGTATTTTTTCAGAAATAGAGTAATTACTTCCTACATCAGGTAATGGATTAGCAAAAACAGTCATTGATGAAGTTCCTAGGGTCCCAACTATAATTGTTGCACCTAGTGCTGCTGACAATCTTTTTGATACATTTTTCTTCAATTGAATTCCCCCTTTTGTTTACATTCTATTGCGTTTGAGACTATAGATAAACGATTACATAAGTCGATTATATCATAGAAACTCTATACTGAACTATTGAAAGATATGCTTTAATTGTGAAAATTGCTATGATTTTTATAGTAATTAATTGCAAACTAAAAGGACTGTCATTTCTGACAGTCCTTTTGTTTTGTTTCAAGAAATTGTTCTGATTCTTATTCTTCAGTTACTACTGGTGAATAGTCATAAGATGCAAGTCTCTTGTAGTTATCATGTCTTTCCTTCGCGTCACGTTCTGTCTTTGCAAACAGTTCTTCAGCAACGTCTGGGTATGCCTTGGATAGTGAAGCATATCTTACTTCGCTGTCAAGGAATTCTCTGAAGCTTCTTGTTGGTTCCTTGGAATCTAGTATAAATGGATTCTTTCCTTGATCCTTAAGTGTTGGATTGAATCTATATAACTGCCAGTATCCGGATTCAACAGCTCTCTTAGTCTGTTCCTGACTGAAGCCCATACCAAGTTTAAGTCCCTGGTTGATACATGGAGCGTATGCGATAACAAGTGATGGTCCATCATAAGCTTCTGCTTCTGTAAGTGCCTTCATGGTCTGGTTCTTATCAGCACCCATACCGATCTGTGCAACATATACATAACCATAAGTCATGGCCATCATACCAAGATCCTTCTTCTTTGTTCTCTTACCAGCAGATGCGAACTTAGCGATCGCAGCAGTTGGTGTAGACTTAGAAGCCTGACCTCCAGTATTGGAGTAAACTTCTGTATCCATAACGAGAACGTTAATGTTTTCGCCAGTAGCAAGAACGTGGTCAAGTCCACCGTATCCGATGTCATAAGCCCAACCGTCTCCACCGAAGATCCATTGGCTCTTCTTGGTCAAGAAGTCTCTTTCATTATAAAGTTCCTTCGCTTCTGGTAGATCTGAACCCTTAAGTAGTGGAAGAAGTGCAGCTCTAGCAGCCTTGGATTCTTCACCCTTATCAAAGTTATCGATCCAGTTCTGAGTAGCAGCCTTTAATTCTTCTGTTACAGCTGAATTCTCAAGTAATCTTCCAGCGATTGGAAGCAGTTTTTCTCTATGTGTCTTATGTCCAAGGTAGATACCAAGACCAAACTCAGCATTGTCTTCGAATAGTGAGTTCGCCCAAGCTGGACCCTGTCCAAGTTGGTTTGTTGTGTAAACTGATGCTGGTGCTGAACCACCCCAGATGGATGAACATCCAGTAGCGTTAGCGATCATCATTCTGTCACCAAAGAGCTGAGTTACAAGCTTAGCATATGGAGTTTCTCCACATCCTGCACAAGCACCTGAGAACTCAAGTAGTGGCTGTTCGAACTGGCTACCCTTTAATGTGTTCTTGTTCATTGGGTTCAGCTTAGCCTTTAATGATAATGCGTATTCCCAGTTTTCTGTTTCGTGCATCTGAGTTTCGATTGGCTTCATAACGAGAGCCTTCTTAGGTGCAGGACATACCTGAGCACAGTTTCCGCATCCGGTACAGTCCAGAACAGAGATCTGGATTTTGTACTGAAGCTCTGCGAAGGACTTACCGCCCATTGCTTTCTTAGCTTCGAATCCTTCAGGTGCATTCGCCATTTCTTCTTCATTTACAAGGAATGGTCTGATTACAGCATGAGGACATACATATGAACACTGGTTACATTGGATACAGTTCTCAATATTCCATTCTGGAACGTTGACTGCAATTCCTCTCTTTTCAAAAGCAGATGTTCCCATTGGGAATGTACCATCTTCTCTTCCTGTGAATGCAGATACTGGAAGACTGTCGCCTTCTTGAGCATTCATTGGTTCAAGAATGTTTCTGATGAAGTCAGGAACAGATTTCTTAGCAGTTTCAGCATCTGTGGTTGTAGCCCAGTCAGCTGGAACTTCAATCTGAACAAGTGCGTTAACACCTCTATCGATTGCTTCGAAGTTCATGTTGACGATCTTTTCACCCTTCTTTCCGTATGACTTGACAACGGATTCCTTAAGATGCTTCATTGCGTCTTCTACAGGAATGATGTTTGCAAGCTTAAAGAAAGCGGACTGCATGATCATATTGATTCTTGTTCCAAGACCGATTTCTGTAGCAAGAGATTGTGCATCTAGTGTGTAGAACTTGATCTTCTTTTTCGCAATGGCATTTTTCATCTTAGCTGGCAGATGATCATTCAGTTCATCAGCATTCCATGCGCAGTTCAGAAGGAATGTTCCGTTTTCCTTTAGTCCCTTGATCATGTCATATTTCTTCACATAAGAAGGATTATGACAAGCAACGAAATCAGGATTCTGTACTAGATATGGACTCTTTATCTTACTCTTACCAAATCTCAGATGGGATACTGTGATACCACCGGATTTCTTGGAGTCATAAGAGAAGTATCCTTGTGCATACATATCAGTGTTGTCACCAATAATCTTGATTGCTGACTTATTGGCACCAACAGTACCATCTGATCCAAGTCCCCAGAACTGGCACTGTACCGTACCTTCTGAAGTTGTATCAACTTGTTCATGTTTAGGAAGGGATGTAAATGTGACATCATCCTCAATACCTATAGTAAATCCGTTCTTCACTTCGTTGAAGTTCAGGTTGTCAAACACAGATAGAATCTGGTCTGGTGTAACGTCCTTTGAACCTAGTCCGTATCTGCCTCCTACGATTACAGGTCTATTATCTGATTCGTAGAATGCATTTCTGACGTCCTGGTATAATGGTTCACCAGCTGAACCTGGTTCCTTTGTTCTATCAAGAACAGCAATTTTCTTTACTGTTTTTGGAATAGCATTAAGGAAATGCTTTGTTGAGAAAGGTCTGTAAAGATGAACATTAAGTAGTCCAACCTTTTCTCCCTTCTTTGTCATGTAATCAATAACTTCTTCAGCTGTATCACATACTGAACCCATTGCAATGATTACACGGTCTGCATCTTGTGCACCGTAATAGTTAAACAGCTGATAGTCTCTTCCAGTCAGCTTGTTGATTTCTTCCATGTATCCTTCAACGATTTCAGGAACTGCAAGATAATATCTGTTGGAAGCTTCTCTTCCCTGGAAATAGATATCAGGATTCTGTGCTGTACCTCTGGTTACAGGTCTTTCAGAGTTTAATGATCTGTTTCTGAATTCAGCAACAGCTTCTTTGTCCAGTAGATTTTCAAGCTCGTCATATTCAATAACTTCAACCTTCTGAATTTCAGATGATGTTCTGAATCCGTCGAAGAAGTTCAAGAATGGAACTCTGCTCTTGATTGAAGCAAGATGGGCAATACCTGCAAGGTCCATGACTTCCTGTACATTTGATTCTGCAAGCATAGCAAAACCAGACTGTCTTGTAGCCATAACGTCCTGATGATCTCCGAAAATTGAAAGTGCGTGTGCAGCAATTGCTCTAGCACTGACATGGAAAACGCCTGGAAGAAGCTCTCCTGCGATTTTGTACATGTTTGGAAGCATTAGCAGTAATCCCTGTGATGCTGTGTATGTAGTAGTGAGTGCTCCACCTTGAAGTGATCCGTGGACTGCACCAGCAGCTCCAGCTTCGGATTGCATTTCAACAACCTTTACAGGTTGTCCGAAAATGTTTTTAACACCTTTAGATGCCCACTCATCAACATTTTCACCCATGGTTGTTGAAGGTGTGATAGGATAGATAGCTGATACATCTGTAAATGCATACGAGATGTAGGATGCAGCCATATTACCATCCATAGTTTTAGTTTTTCTCATGTCTATACCTCTCCTTAATATATATATTTCCTAGAAATCGGCCTAAAGATTTCTAAAATATAACTACGTTTCCGCAGGTTATAAATGCGCATGAATTTGAGTATAGTTAATAAATTATCATTAGCTATACTCAAACGACACAACATTATTATACAATATTTGGTAAGTTTTTACCAATGAAAAATGCTATATATTTCGCATTTCTCTATATTTACTGTTTTTTTATGATGTTCTCCATACCACTGATAATATCATCTGTGCTTTCCCTTTGGAAATCAATGGTTTCGATGTATTTGATCAACGCTTCTTTTTTCCTCAGATTTGTTAATGCAGCTTCGATTGTTTTCTTTTCGAGCTCAAATTCAGTGATTTTTGGTACAAGCTTGACATAATCCTTTATTGGGACAATATCACCATCTTTGGCAACTCTCACATTATATCCGTCATTGGAGAGAAGTTCTTTCAGTGCTTCAGAAGCTTCTGGATCACCATGAGTAAGAAATATCTCTTTCGGCCCCTTTCTAATCGCTTTCACCCAATTGTATAGCCCTTTTCTGTCTGCATGGCCGGAAAGTCCGGAAAAACTGTGAATCTTTGCATTCACAGCAATTTCCTCACCAAACAGCGTCACATGCTTTACACCATCTTGAATAATCCTGCCCAAGGACCCTTCAGCCTGATATCCTACAAATACAACGCTGCACTCACTCCTCCATAGGTTGTGTTTGAGATGGTGTCTTATTCTACCTGCTGTAGCCATACCAGATGCACTGATGATCACACAGCCTTTTTGTGTCCTGTTGAGCTTCATGGAATCTTCTACAGATTCCGTAAAGAACAGGTTTCTGAACTCCAGAACATTTTGTCCCTTTTTCATTTTCTCCTGGCTTTCAGCATCGAAATAACTGGAGTATTCTTTGAAAATCGCTGTAGACTTTGATGCAAGAGGTGAATCCACATAGACTTTTACTCCTCTTTCGAGTTTACCGGCTTCCTGGAACTCGTTTAATATGTAAAGGAGTTCCTGAGTTCTTCCAACAGCAAAGGATGGAATAATGACATTTCCTCCTCTTCTATAGGTATCATTGATGATTTTTATGAGTTCTTCGTGTTCTACGAGTATATCGGGATGGAGTCTATTCCCATAGGTGGACTCCATGATCAGAAAATCCGCTTCCGTTACTTCAACAGGTTCTTTCATAAGCGGAATCCCCTGGTTACCCAAGTCTCCGGAATAGACCAGCTTTATTTTACGCTCCTCTTCCTGAATAAACATTTCTGTAATCGCAGCGCCAAGCATATGGCCAGCTTCAAGAAAGTTCATTTTGAACCCCTCAAAGAGTTCTGTCGGATGATTGAAGTCAACAGCTTCAAGGAGTGTCAGCGCCCCTTCCGCATCTTTTGCAGTATAGAGTGGTTCAATTGTTCCCAGACCTTTTCGCTGTCTCTTCTTGTTTTCCCATTCAGCATCCTGCTCATGGATATAAGCCGAATCCATTAATAGGATTCTGCAAAGGGCAACAGCCGGAGGGGTTGCAATGATCCTACCTCTGAATCCTCTTTTGTAAAGTAAAGGAATACGTCCGCTATGGTCGATATGTGCATGAGAAAGAATCAGATAGTCAATAGTTGATGGAATGTAAGCAAAAACATCATTTCCTCTGTCTTTTTCATCTCTGCCCTGATATAAACCACAATCCAGCAGCACTCTTTTATCTTTGACTCTTAATAAATGACTGGATCCTGTAACGGTTCCTGCACCACCCGAAAATTCTATTCGCATAAACGACCTCCTTAGTATTTCTTACTACTATTATAACAAGAATTATCAGACTTTTTTGTTAATTTTTAGTCTGCTCTTTTTTTAAAGCCATGCATTCTGTTTGATTTATAGTACAGAAATGAAAAAAATAGAATTTAAAATCAGAAAAAGCATGGTTTCCCATGCTTTTTCGTAGTTTGAACTGTACTAATATATTTTTAATTATTAAGAATATGTTTCGATCAGTTCAATGATTCTATCCGTAGCCCCGCTGATTTCTGACTGTTTCATATGATCTATAAATCTTTCCCGATCTATATGAAGTTCATCGATACTCATTTTAAGTGAGATACTTGTCAGAGCCTCTTCTTTCAACACCATGGAATATCCACTTTTATAGAAACTCTCTGCATTTTCGATCTGATCTCCTCTACTGGCTCCCCTGGATAGAGGAATCAGAAGATTGGGCTTTCGCAGTGCCAGAAACTCAAATATCGAATTGGAACCGGCTCTTGAAACGATAAGGTCTGCAGCTGTCAAAATATCCTTCATCTCTTCTACCATATATTCATACTGCTTGTACCCTTTGGTCTCGAGTAGACTTTCATCCAGATTCTTTTTACCACAAAGATGAATGATATTAAAAGTATCTAAAAGCTCCGGTAGAATATTTCGGAGGGTCTCATTGATTTTCACTGATCCGATACTTCCTCCCATGACAAGCAGCACGGGTTTGTCATCGGTAAATCCTGCAGCTTCCTTTGCCGCTTTTCCATTCCCTTTATAAAGGTCTTCTCTGATCGGACTTCCAACAAGAATCGCTTTATCTCCTATTTTCGGAATCGTATCCGGAAATGTAACTAGGAGTTTATCTACAAAACGGGATGCGAGTTTGTTGGCCAGACCAGGTGTCAGGTCTGATTCATGGGCAAGAACCGGGATTTTCAGGAAGCTGGCTGCTGCAACTACAGGTACACTGACAAATCCTCCCTTGGAAAAGACAATGTCAGGTTTTTCCTTTCTTAAGATATTCAGAGCCTGAAGAAAACCGACACCGACTTTGAAGGGATCCGTAAAGTTCTTCACATCAAAATATCTTCTTAATTTCCCAGAGGAGATTCCGAAATATGGAATTTTATTCTTTTCTATAATGTCTTTTTCTATACCATTTTTTGAACCGATATATTTAATTTCATAGCTGAGCTGGCGCAGTTTAGGCATAAGAGCAAGATTCGGATTCACGTGCCCTGCAGTGCCTCCACCAGTCATTATAATTTTTTTCATACTTTTCATATCCTCTCTACTTCAGGGATTCATAATGGAGCAAACGATTCACTCTCACCTCTTTTGTAATTTGAACATCTCTATTATACCAAAGAATCCAATGCGAATTCACAATTATTTCACCATGTAAATGTATACAGCTTAAATCAAGGCATTCTCTTTGCATTTTCTTTGCTATAATGGTCTCATCAGTAAGGAAAGTCAGGTGAACTATCATAAAACTAATAGAAGTATCAGCAATAGATGAAATTCAGTTCAAAGAATATATAGATTCCTGGCGCAAAGAGAATGAGCGTATTTCGCCCTCTTCCTGTGAAATCAGCAGCCTTACATTTCGTGAATGGAAGGAATCTCAGATAGCCATGTCTAAAGAAGATATGCACCCAAAAGGACAAGTTCGTGCAGAAACTCTTTTTCTGGTGGAGAACAACGGATATATCCTAGGAGCAATCAATCTCAGATATGCAATGACTGAGGATCTTTTGAAATTCGGAGGTCACATGAGTTTCGGCATAAGACCAGAAGAGAGAAAAAAGGGTTATGCCTTCATCATGATCAAGCTTGCACTGAATAATCTGCGGATCAATGGAATCACAAAGGCGCTTGTCACGATCACAAGAGACAATAAAGCAGCCCAGCGGACCATCCGTAAAACAGGCGGCAAACTTGAAAATGCATACGAATTAAATGGAGATGTCATTGACCGTTACTGGATCAATCTCTAATGGAATAAAGTAGAATATGATTTTTAAGAGAAGACAATCAGCCTGGCTGAAGGTCTTCTCTTTTCTTATGCTTTGGATATATCAGGAAAGGCCAGATCTTCTGGCAGCTTACTATCATCAAGGATTCTGATCATCCAGCCGGCTTCAGGATCTTCTTCTGTTCTAAGCCCTTCAAGATTTCCATCGGGTATGAAATGAAAAATGACTTTCTCAGCATCCAGAGGTAAGATTTTTTCTATGATTTCCTTCAGATCAACCTTTTTCTTTGAAAAAATATCATAGAGATGAAGTTCATTCTCTTCCATCTCAAAAAGAACCAGAATGTCGTCTGAAAGCTTATAGATGAAGCGGTCAAATCCATGCACGTAGTAGAATACCAGAATGTGTTCATCTCCAATTGCTGAAAATTTCGTGGACAAAGGTAGAGAAGCTCTCTTGTATTCCAGAAGATCCTCTATTGACATTGGTTCACTAACAAGCGGCTTTTCCCTCTTGCTGAAGGAGGAGGTCTCTAGAATGAATCGTTCCGTTTTTACGGGAGAAAATCCGAAACGCTCATAGAGAGGAACCGCTTTTTCATCCGCAGCCAGAAAATAGACACTGTACTCCTCATTGAAGTCCTCTAGCACTTTTTCCATCAGTCTGCTTGCAAGGCCTTGTCCCCTATGACCTTTCTCTGTCATGACCGTTCCGATCTGGATGGCTTTGTGAATCTCTCCCGAAATCAGTATTTCCATTGTTTTCA
>DATIRH010000171.1:0-3340 GCA_035469845.1 Proteiniclasticum sp.
TTTCCATCATCTACACACCTATTCATGGTTCAGGAAATATTCCTGTGCGCCGTGTTCTGAAGGAGCTCGGTTATACAAATGTGAATGTGGTGAAAGAACAGGAGCTTCCAGATGGAACTTTCCCTACAGCGCCTTATCCGAATCCTGAGAATCCTCAGGTCTTCGAACTTGCGCTGAAACTGGCTGAAAAAGTGAATCCGGACATCATCTTCGGAACAGACCCTGATGGAGACCGTGTGGGCGTCATCGTGAAAGACAATAAAGGAAACGACCAGGTGCTTTCAGGAAATCAGATCGGCATGCTGATCACCTATTATCTATTGAAAGCCATGAAAGAGGAGAATGCGGTTCCAAAGAACGGGGTCGTCATCAAAACCATCGTGTCTACAGAAAGTGTAAGAAACATCACGAAGGAATTCGGGGTGGAACTTCTTGACGTGCTCACAGGATTCAAGTACATCGGAGAAAAGATCGAGGAGTATAAAGAAACCGGAGAAAAAACCTTTATCTTCGGATTTGAAGAATCCTTCGGCTATCTTGCTGGCACATTTGTAAGAGACAAGGATGCGGTGGTCGCTTCCATGATTCTCTGTGAGATCGCAACCTACTACAAGACCAAGGGCATGACCCTCTATGACGCGCTTGTGGAAATCTACGAGAAATTCGGATTTTTCCGTGAAGAGATCGAATCCTTCACCAAGGCCGGAAAAGACGGCAAGGAACAGATCAGTAAGTGCATCCGATATTTCAGAGAAACTACACTGACCGATATAGAAGGCGTCAAGATCCTCTTCAAGGAAGACTACAAGTTACGAGAAAGAGTCGACATCACAACAGGGGAGAAGACACCGATCACACTTCCTGAATCCAACGTCATCAAATACATGCTGGAAGACGAATCCTGGTTTGTTGTGAGGCCTTCTGGTACAGAACCGAAAATGAAAGCCTACATGGCCGTCAAAGGAACTTCCATGGAAGATGCGGATGAGAAGCTGGCAGCCTTCAAGAAGGCAGTCATTTCCATTGTGAATAAAGGCTTTTAAATAGACTAAGCTGAAAAATAGGAGGACATATTGGAATACATCAAGCATTTTAAAACAAATCTGTCCACTCTGATCTTTTTGGAGATCAATAAAAATATCCTGGTTGAGCATTTCAACATCCCTGAAATCAGAGAGATGGAGGAAGATCTTTTTCTTCCTCTGTCTCCTGAATATATCGCAGACAACATCAATCAGGATTTTACCAGGAATCTTCCCTTTGGTGAATTTGTCAAAGGGATGTATTATGTTGCAGGAGCAGATGCTGACTTCAACCAGATAGACCTTTATAAGACAATCCTGAAGAAAATCGAAAGAGAAAGCGTCATCAAGGGGCTTGTCTCAAAGCTCATCAAGGAAGAAAAGCTGGAAGAAGCGCTGATCTATCTTCTGGGTCTTTATCATGTGCACGGAGAGGCTGAAGTGCTTAAAAATGCTCTGGTGGTCATCGAAGATCTGGCCCTCAAGACGCCCATGTACATAGATGCTCTGATCAGATATGCCGATGTAGCCATTTCCGCTGGAATCAACGAAGGGTATCTCTTCAAGGGGTCCGCTTTGAGATTCAACGGCGACTTCACCGGTGCCCTGTTCAACATCCGTGAGTATCTTAGATTCGGCGGAGAAGAAACAAACGAAATCACGGAAGAGATGGAATTTCTTGACCGCAAATCCCGAATTATGGAAGGGGAGGAGATTCTCTACGACAATCCCCAGAGATTTCTGGAGCTTGTGCTTCCGCTTCTCAGCAGAGAGGAAGACAATCCGAGACTGCTTCTCATGATCGCCATCGCCTACAGAGTCCTTAAGAATCATGAGAAGGCCATATTCTATCTCAACGATGCCCTTGCCATTGATGAAGCTTATGTAGACGTCCTTAATGAACTGGGCATCAACTATGCCGCCATTGGAGACTACGCTCAGGCTGTGAACTACTTCAGAACCCTCTTCGAGCAGGTCAGAACCATCGAAATCCTGACGAATCTCATCATGTGCTACATCAATCTTGGTGATCTGCAATCGGCGAAAGACCATATCGCCATTGGGGAGCTCATGGACAGCGATGATGAAATCCTTCTTGAGATCAGAGGTTACATGGAAAAAATGGAAAAAGACAAGAATAAATAACAGGAATCAGGCTATAATAAGCAGTAGTGAATCTGGTTGACAGTCCCCAGATTTTGGCATATAATAATTTTGGAACGGATGTTCTTTATTTGAAAGAACGACATATTTAAACATACAAGGAGTGAATGATTTGGCTAATATTAATGCAGATAAAATGAAGGCTCTGGAAGCTGCCATGAATCAGATTGAAAAGCAATTTGGTAAAGGTTCCGTAATGAAACTGGGAGCAGATTCCAAGCTTAACCTGGCTTCCATCCCAACAGGATGTCTAGGACTTGACATCGCACTTGGCATCGGTGGAATCCCAAAAGGAAGAATTATTGAAATATATGGACCTGAATCATCAGGTAAGACCACTGTAGCTCTGCATTGTATTGCCGAAGCACAGAAACTGGGCGGAATCGCAGCATTCATCGATGCTGAGCATGCTCTGGATCCCCAGTACGCGAAAAGATTAGGTGTCGATATAGACAATCTGCTGGTATCCCAGCCGGATACAGGCGAACAGGCTATGGAAATTGCAGAAGCACTTGTAAGATCCAATGCCATCGATCTTGTGGTCATTGACTCCGTGGCGGCACTTGTGCCAAGAGCGGAAATCGAAGGAGAAATGGGAGACAGCCATATGGGCCTTCAGGCAAGACTCATGTCTCAGGCGCTCAGAAAACTTGCTGGAGCAATAAGCAAGACCAACTGCAGTATTCTTTTCATCAACCAGTTGAGAGAAAAGATCGGTGTCATGTTCGGTAACCCTGAAACAACACCAGGTGGACGTGCGCTGAAATTCTATGCTTCCGTGAGAATGGACATCAGAAGAATCGATTCCATCAAAAACGGTGACAACGTCATCGGTAACAGAACAAGAATCAAAGTCATCAAGAACAAGGTTGCCGCACCATTCAAGAAGGCAGAATTCGATATCATGTACAACGGTGGTATTTCAAGATCCGGTAATGTACTGGATGTAGGTGTTGAGGAAGAGATTGTGGACAAGTCCGGCGCATGGTTCTCCTATGAAGGAACCAGACTTGGACAGGGTAGAGAGAACTCCAAAACCTATCTTACTGAAAATCCTGACGTAATGCTCGAAATCGAAAATAAGATTCGTGCAAAATATGAACTTCCTCTAGCCAAGAAGGCGGAGATCGTCGAGGCGACAGAAGTGATCGCCG
>DATIRH010000172.1:0-2565 GCA_035469845.1 Proteiniclasticum sp.
CTGATCTGGTTTCTACTGGGTGGGTTTATTCCGGCAATTTTATGGTTTATATTTGGTATTCTGTGGTCAGTGACGATCATCGGAATTCCAGTGGGAATCCAATGTTTTAAAATGGCGAATCTGCAGCTTTTCCCGTTTGGAAAAGATATTTCTTATTCATCCATAGGCGCTGGTTCTTTACTGGTGAATATAATATGGATCTTCATCGGTGGTATAGAGCTGGCTGTAACAAATCTCATAATCGGAGCACTTCTTTGTGTGACCATTATCGGAATTCCTTTTGGTCTGCAGAGTTTTAAAATGGCCAAGCTTAGCCTGATGCCTTTCGGCGCGAAAATCATACACACATAGACCACTTTGAATGTGGCTTTCTGTATTCGTAGTGATAGAATGTAGTTGAAAAGACAACTTGTAGATGCACAGTAATTCCTAAATTGATGGTGAAGACTTATCAGATTTCTTGTTATTTTCAGATTTGAAGAATCAGGTAAACAAGGAGTGGGAAACATGAGTAAATCTACCGGGTTGATCAGGAAAGGGATTTTTGTTACGCTTACTGCGCTGATCGTGATGGTTGTGGCTTTCTTTGTGTACTTTGTGCTGTTTATGCTTTTTGAAAGAACACTTCAGGGAAATTACGCGTTTGTTCCAAAGCTAAGGGCAGGGTATGGTATCTTATGGTTACTGGGGGCTTTTCTCCTTGATCAGACAAAATTTAAAGAGTGGCTGAAAGCTGGTATTTTTGCAGGCGGGATATCCATATTTATGATTACGATGGGTGTCGTTTTCTATGAAAATCTCACTTTGGAGATTGTGCTCATTCTTTTGACTTTCGTACTTAGTGTAATTTACCTTATTTATCGAAAAAAAGAATTGTTTTATTATTATGGCGTATTCATTGCACTTTCAGCAGCAGGATTTTATCTGTGGAATTGAGAAATTTCAGAGGGTAATCCAAAAATATTCAAATTTGCACTTCAAGCCAGTAAAATCAGAATACTGGCTTGTTTTATCATTTATGAATAGTTTTTTAAACTTATTTATTTATCCATAATAGACAGAGTATCTGGCAGAATTCGTTTATCTACTGGAGCATGTACTCTCTCTAAAACATTGCAGGCGTATGTCTGAGCCGGAATTGAAGTTCAGATTCAGCCTGGTTTGCGTTTCGTGAAATTTCAAGTTATTCATTGACTAAATATGAATATCATGATAATATATATAATCGTACTCTTGTAAAAGAGAGATAAATAGGTTACAATAGTAAACGGGATTTTTCGCACATGAAATAGCAAAATAAGTGCTTAAATCGCAACGTATGGTTCCAATCCAGAAGTGCAAGGTCCTTAGGGACACTATGCGCATTTTCTGGTTATTTTAGTTTATATAAGGGGTGAATGCTAATGGTACATCCTGTTCCAATTTCAACAGGAAAGAGGACGAGAATGAGTTTCGGAAGGGTTAAGGACGTCTATGACATGCCTAATCTTATTGAGATCCAGTTAGATTCCTATAATTGGTTTCTAAGTGAAGGATTAGATGAGGTTTTTGACGACATTAACCCTATTTCCAACTATGGTGGAAATTTAGTTCTGAAGTTCATAGGTTTCCATCTGGACCGCGAGAACATCAAGTATTCCATTGAGGAATGCAAGGAAAGAGATGCTACATATTCTGCACCAATGAAGGTGAAAATCAGGCTCGAGAACATCGAAACCGGTGAAATCAAAGAGCAGGAAGTTTTCATGGGAGAATTCCCAGTGATGACCGAACAAGGAACTTTCATCATCAATGGAGCAGAAAGAGTAATCGTATCACAGCTTGTCAGGTCTCCAGGTGTATATTACAACGAGAGCATAGACAAGAACGGAAAGAAGCTTTATTCAGCTACAGTTATTCCTAATCGTGGTGCTTGGCTGGAGTATGAAACAGATTCCAATGAAGTCATGAATGTGCGAATAGACAAGACAAGAAAACTGCCAATTACAGTGCTTGCTAGAGCTATGGGATTCGGTTCCGATCAGGAGATTCTTGACTATTTTGGTGAGGATGAGCGTTTAAAATCAACCCTTGAAAAAGATAATACCAATACTCATGAAGAAGGATTACTTGAAATCTACAAGAGACTTAGACCAGGCGAACCACCAACAGTGGATAGTGCAACATCCCTGATTGACTCTCTGTTCTTTGATGCAAAGAGATACGACCTGTCAAAAGTAGGCCGTTACAAGTTCAACAAGAAGCTGTCTATTGCAGGCAGACTTTATAACCATGTGGCTGCAGAAGATGTTGTCAATGGTGAAACTGGTGAAATCTTCGTATCCAAGGGAGAAAAGATCACAAGGACGATTGCCCATGAAATCATGGCTGCAGGGATCAACGAAGTTGATATTCTTGTTGAAGAGCAGGTAGTGCGTGTTATAGGTAATCACTTTGTTCATCTGACAGATTTTGTGTCATTTGACCCAAGAAAACTTAACATCAAAGAAATGGTGCATTACCCTACACTAAAAGGTATTCTGGATCAGAATCTTCCTGAAGATGAACTGAAGGATGAATTGAAAA
>DATIRH010000173.1:0-6539 GCA_035469845.1 Proteiniclasticum sp.
TACATAGCACTATATATCTTTTATTAATTCACTCATTTTAGCACAGAATTGTCTACTCCACTACAAATAATCAGTAAATATCACCCAAAATTTCTCTCTCGGCAAAAAGTGCTGTTGCACCCCCTGTATGCCAGAAGATCACCCTGCTTCCTTTTTCTATGATTCCCTTTTCGATATGGTCCAGCATGCCCGAGAAAGCCTTGGCTGTATAGACAGGATCAAGAAAGATCCCTTCTGTCCTTGCCAGAAGCCTGATTGCCTTGGACCCTTCTTCGCTGGGCACCTCATATCCCTTCCCGTAATAGTCTTCAAAGACCTCAAAATCTTCTTCATGGACCCTCTCCTCTCTTTCAAGAAGATCAAGTGCTTCATCGGCCAGTTTCATCACTTTTTCTTTATAACCATCCCCACCGATGCCAACGCCAATGGACATAATCCTGATTTCAGAACCCAGAAGCTTTTTCCCGGCAATAAGCCCTGCCAGGGTTCCCCCTGTTCCCGTGGCATGATAAAGATAATCCGCCTTAAGACCGCGAAGAAGAAATTCTTCGGCCACTTCCACGAAAGCCTCTACAAAGCCCAGCGATCCTATGGCATTGGCTCCACCCATGGGAATTTCATAACATCTTCTGCCTTCTTTTTCTAAAGAGGCAATCCGCTCCTTCGCTTTACGATGCACTCTTATGCTTGTGTCTTTCAGACTGTCCCCCAGAAGAGGCTCCAGATGGATCTCCGCTCCCAGAATCCTGTCCAGAAGAAGGTTCCCTTCCGGATGACTTAGATCAGAACCGATGATGTCTGTCAGAAACAGCAGCGGATGAAGACCCATCCTGTTACAGGCTGTTGCGGTCTGCATGGCATGGTTTGACTGACTTGCGCCATAGGTGTACACCGTATCCGCATTTTCCTTTACAGCATCCGCCATAAGATACTCCAGTTTTCTGATTTTATTTCCTCCGAACTGGCTGATTCCAGTGAGATCATCTCTTTTGAGATAGATTTCCACACCCATCTCTTCTGAAAGCCTGTCCAGTCTTTGTAGCGGTGTAGGGAAAAATCCCAGCTTCACTTTGGGTATTTTCTTCAGCAAAGATCTTGCCTCTTTGATTCGATTCATCATAGGTATTCCCCCTCTAAGCAGTTCTATAAAATTATTATTAAGGTATAGGTAATTCTTCCAGTGATTCTTCGCCCGTAAGCTCTTCTTCAGGTTCTTCCAGAATCCCTGTGCCAAGCATACCGCTTACCATAGCCACATCACTGGTGATGATTCCGTCGATGTCATACTGGAGTGTGTTTTTCATTTCCTCTTCAGTTTTGACAACCCAGACAAAGATGCCTCTTTCTGCATCATGGGCTCTTTTTACCAGGCTCTGACTGAGCATGTCCATCTGCACCGTATAGAAATCCACATCCAGCTGGTCCAGTCTTCCAAAGGCTGCATAAAGAATCTGTCCAAGCCTTATCTCCTCATCCAGCTTTCTGATTTCACGAAGAAATCCGTAATCGAAGGACTGAATGTAGGAAAACGCCTTCATCTCACTCTCTTCAAGTTCCAGAAGGATCTTCCTGGCCACTTCATCCCTCTTCTCATTCACTTTGACATCAAGAAGCACTTCTCCCCTGTCTTTTATGACGTCTAAGGCCTCTTTCAGCGTGGGGATTTTCTCTCCAGTGAATGCAGCGTCAAATCGACCCCCTATTTCCAGTTCCATCAGCTCTTCATAGGTGAAGTCAGAAACTGATTCAGGTACACCCGCCATACGTAGAAGTGATGTGTCATGATGAAGTACAAGCACTCCATCTTTTGTCATCTGTATGTCCATCTCGATGACAGTGGCACCTAAGGTCAGTGCCGATTCTATGGCACGCAGTGAATTTTCCGGTGCATTCATGGCATCTGCTCTATGTGCCGCCACAAGTACTTTTCTTCCTGTGTAGAGAAATCCTTCATTTACTCTGTAGCTTAAGGTGAATGAAATCAGGATACTGATGGCAAATAGAAATATAAATGCGATTCTCTTGTTCGCCAGATTCTTTCTAAGGTATTCTTCTTTCCTCATCGCCCATTTCCACTTGACCGTCTGGATCTTCTCTGTGACTTCTATCCCCATTTTTCTTTTTTCTCTGTAATACAGTTTTGTAAGGTAGAGAAGATTTACGGGTAGAAGCATCATCAGATAGATAAAGAGACTGAGTCATGTGAAGGTGATGAAATAATTCCTCACGATGTAGTTCACAGGAATAC
The DNA here is from genome assembly GCA_035469845.1 of Proteiniclasticum sp. Classification (GTDB taxonomy): domain Bacteria; phylum Bacillota; class Clostridia; order Clostridiales; family Clostridiaceae; genus Proteiniclasticum. Next base: position 2,249 of record DATIRH010000173.1, read on the forward strand.
CAAGCTGAACAGGAATCTGGGACAAAATATAGAAAAACAGTATGAATAGTCCCTGAAGCATAAAATTTATGATTAAAAGCCTTAAAAGCAGCTTTATTCTGATCCCTTTGGTCAAGCTGGCACTGCTTTTCAGGGATTTCCTGATGGATAACCGTTCAAAGAACACCTCATGAAAGGCGAACATCCATCTGATCAGAAAATAGATCAGAAGCAGCAGACTAGCAATGTATAAGACGGTACCAAACCTGAATGAATCGATATTCTCGACCATTGTAGGCGGAACATCAATAAACCTTCTCAAAAGTGGATTGGTTGGAAATTCCACAAGCGGAATCAGAAGAAAGAGTAGAAGCATCAGATAGACCAGTTCTAATCTAAGAAGCCTCGGAATTGCCCTTATAGCCGTTAAAGTCGCTTCCGTCAGAAGAATCTCCTTATTAAAGATTTTCTTCTCAGACAGAATCAGATAGGTTCCAAAGAGAACAAAGAGAAACAATGTGCTCAGAAGAAGCAGTCCCATAACGGAAATAAGACCCTTGGGTCTCAGAAGAATCTTGAACACATCCAGATTCAAGAGGACGCCTCCCTCTACAGATAAGAAGATTCGATTGATGACATAGGAGAGAAGAGGCACAAATATGATGCTGAAAAGAAGAAGATAGAGAAGCCCGAAGTTAACATAAAGTCTGTAGTGCTTTCTCATATCGTCAATACTTTCCAATAAATCCTTAAACATATTCGCCCTCCTTTCATCGCTTCTGATTCTACAATAATACAAACTCCACCTAAAATATACAGAAGTTCTCCAATTATTCTAAAAAGCCATTGATGTTCCTTTCGGACATCAATGGCTTCACAGATTTAGCTTAATGTTTCTGGATCATCAGTTTTTATGAATTCTTTGACTTCCTGAACGATCTTTTCCTTCTCTCTCTGGAGCCACGAAGCATTTTCATCATCTAAGATCGGATCGATTTTCTTCATCTGACCCCTTAGTTTGTTCTGCTTCTTCATGCTCATCTCCATGAACCCTCCCTTGAATCGAGTCGGTTCATAGGCAAGCACAAAAGCTTGAGGTTCAAATTTTTCAATATAGGCCAGAAGCTCATTTTCCCGGGTTCTTTTGGTCAGAATGTCCAGTCTATAACGTGGGCTGTCTTTCCCTTCCCCCTTAAATACCGTAACGCCGAATCCTCCATCTCTCAATGCTTTGATGAGGGTTTCATTCAACTCTTTAATATTCACAAGAAGTGATGTGTATCCGATGGCAATTTTATTTTCCACATGAATGCCCACAATAAGACCTAAAGAAAATACTAAGGCATAGACAATCATCTGAAGCAAGCTCTGTTCTCCTGAAAATACAATGGCTAACCCGAATACATAAATAATGCTTTCGAGAAATCCGAATACTGCAGTAAGTAATGTCAGTTTCTTGACCATACTGATGGTTCGCAAAGCAAGCATTGGTACATAAAGCAATTGCAGAACCAGAAGTAGTATAATTTCTTTCATTGTTCATCTCCTAATATCATTGTCGTTAACACTCTAACACGTACGAATACTAATTTCAAATGAATGATTTTTATTTTTTGTTCACGCTAAGAAAAAAACATCAATAGAAGAAGCAGGACTTCCATGTATAACTCCATACACAGTGTCCTGCTTATAATTGTTGCCACAATCTCATCATTATTCCATCCGCTCCACATTAGAAAGGAGCTTATGCAAATGATCTCTCAGAATTATCGTCTCTACTTCGCTCACGTCGTGAAGCATCCGCTTTTCCATATCCTTCTGAAAAGAGATTATAGCACCGGATTTTAGTTCAAAATCAGGAGAAAGTGAAATATTTCTGACTCTTTTATCGATTTCATCCACTTCGCTGTAAATAAGACCTTTGGATTCAAGTCTTTTCAGGATTCCGATTATAGTCGGATGCGTCACCTGGAAATACTCTTCCATATCTTTCTGAGATGTTTTCTCTGATTTTCTTTCGTAAAGGTATGCAAGAATTCTCTCTTGAGATAATGTGATTCCATGAGGCTTCAACCTCTTATTGGCTTTTGTCTCAATGGTATCACCGATGAGCTTGATCAAAAAACTAATACTCGTATTATGATCCATCTTCGTCTCCTACTACATGTTTTTATTGTAATCAGATACGATTCGATAATCAGATCCCTTAACTCACTGCGCTAGATTCCTGCCATGAGATTTCTTAAAGGATTCAACGACCTGTTTACTTAACATATATCGGCATTCTATTTCATTTGTTAATCCTTTCAAGTATCACATTCACTATATATTTATATTGATTTTTTCAAGATAAGTCAATAATTATCAGGATGAAAAAAATCTTGTGCTGTTCATCTTACAATGCTATATTAATTATATAATGTCATTATTAATCTTCTCAGATCCGAGAAACCATCAAGGGGGATAAAATGCTGAAAAATCATATGGAGACATTAGTGGATAGTCATTTGCCTTCACTGATCAAAGAAAACAATCATATCAGAGAATGTGAAAAGTGTCAGAACGATATTAAGGCTATGGCACTGAACAACCTCAAACCACAGTACATCATGTCAGATCGAGGTCTGATTTTCACGAAGATGAAGGAACTTGATCATCAGTTCCAGTCCGATATCGTTCAGGAACTCGTCAGAGCAATTCAGATTGTGGAATCTCATCCGCGTCATGATCTGTAGTCATATCCAGCTTACAAAAAACCCTGAGCAGAAAGAGATATTTAGGTATCACTTTGATCTGCTCAGGGTTTATTTACTTATTTTTTTATTTTCTTGATATTCAGAGCTTTCCATAACCAGTCCACGAAATAGGCCAAGCCTACAAAAGTGCCCACATAGATCAGCAGAAACACTACAAAATCCACCAGTCTGGAATAGTTAGTGATCAGATATTCTCTTACACCTAAAGCACCTAAAAGACCAAAGGTAAGCAGATAACTCAAAAGCACAACAAGCAGATACTGCTTGGTATCCAGCTCCTTCAGTTTGTTCATCATAGGAATTCCCCTCTACTTTCCGTTTTCATTTCTACCAGCTGAATTTTCAGTCCATTGGGATCCAGAATATAGATAAAACTCGTTAATGGATTAGGTGAATAAGGTCCTTCTATGATTTCTATCCCCTTCATCTTGAGAAGCTCCATCATCTCTTCCAGAGACTCCACCTGGAAACCCCAAGAAATATCAGGCCCCACACTGATCTCATTTTTCTCTTTCCCCTCGATCAGTTCCACTTGCGTTTCACCTTCTCCAAGAAATGCAATCTCTGTATCAGGTCCTGCGTGAAATCTTCTCTTCACATTCAGTCCAATAACCTCTTCATAAAAGGCAATTGAATCGTTCAGATTTTTAACCTTTAATGTACTCCAGCAAAATTTCATATTTCTCCTCCACTATCCTGAATTATTCTTTTCTCTATGTTATTCTATCACGGTTTGAAGGATGTATCATCTTTATGCTCAGAAAAACAGACCGTTGCCTTCCCGAGCAGCGGTCTGTTTCATAAGACCTTTTCAGTTTTTTTTGATTTTTCAGATCACTTTTGTAAAATCGATGGAATTCTCCACTGATGGTTCAGGATAAAACTTTTTGAAAATCTTATAATACATGAGCTCTTCTTTGCTTCGAAGTACATGGCCTGCAGGTGTCACTTTCATTTCAAGAAATTCTTTGTCTGATATGGTCTTTTCTGCCACTTCAGCCAGCTTCAGAGAAGAACCTGCGCCTACACTGAACTTATCTTTCTTTCTATACACAATCTCATCTGGCAGCATATGTTCATATGCTTTTCTCAGAATCCACTTTTCCTGACCTTCCGGTCCTATTTTCATGGATAACGGGATCCTCATGGCGTATTCCACCACTTCCTTGTCAAGAAAGGGCACTCTGGCTTTTATGCCCTGCGTCAGAGACATCCGATCTCCTCTTTGAAGTCCTGTATTGTGCAAGGTTCCAAGCATTTCCAGCATCTCATCATTGGCTTCTTTCTCGCTCATATCTTTAAACTGAGGATATCCGCAGAATAGTTCATCTGCTCCCTCACCGGAAAATACAACTTCCGCCTTTTCTCCCACGAGTCTTGCCAGCATATAGTTTGCGACAGAGCTTCTTACCAGGGCATAGTCAAAGGATTCCAGGTGATAAATCACATCTGGCAATACCTTAAGCATCTCTTCCAGATTGTAGACATACTCATGATGATTCGTTCCAAGATGCTCCGCACAGATCCTTGCATATTTCAGGTCTTCACTGCCTTCC
>DATIRH010000174.1:0-3686 GCA_035469845.1 Proteiniclasticum sp.
CGGATTGGGACTGGTACAAGACAATCAGTCACAAAGTTCAGGGTAGATGGTGAAGACTACTACTGGGTTATTCTGTACAACGTAGACCACAAACAGAAAATATCTGACTTAGAAAGCAGAATTCTCATAAGCAAGAGGTAAAGAAGTGGTATCAGATATTATTCGTAATCCAAAATGAAAATGAGCTATGGCTTAACTAATCACTTTGTTTAGGTGGCTCCTTATTGTATTAATCATCTTGAGTTCTTCATATTAATAGAATTTATCAATTATATGAAGCGCTACAAACACCAAAATATTTGCTGTATTGATAGAGTAAGAAACTCTAGAGTGAAATAGAATTAATGTCTAGCAGTTCAATGAGTGAACGAATATTTCCTTAAGAAGATATCGTTATATAATGTAATGAACATAAAGTAATCAGAGTCATTAGATATTTGTTCACATAAACATTTCAAACGAAATAATATTGATAAAGGAAAATAGTATGATCGATTTTTAAAATGCATCTTTCATGAAATTGCGTCCGGTGGGTGATAATTCCTTTGCAGCAAACTTCTTATTAAGAACAAAGGCTATTTTAGAATGACCATTTAGTGTAAGGTCCTGGATCTTTTCCGATAAAGGAAACAGAATCCAGGGCTTTTCCTTTTACATGAAAATGATAAATGTAGAAGGACGTAACAAGAGGTGTGATTTCACTGACATTCTCCAATGCTTCAATACTGAGGTTACAGTACCTGCTCAAACGCTTGCAGTATTTATTTATGGCGCTTATATAGTAATCAGGAAATCTTTTTTTATGATCTAAGAGCAGTGTAATCAGATCCTCACCTCCGTTTGTATTATCAACATAATATTTTATGGTTGTGGAGTGTGTAAATGACGCTCTTTTCAAGTGCATTCAGATTAATAAAAAATCAGCTACTAGAGTCAGATCCTAAGGTTCTGACTTTAGTAGCTGTAGGTTTTCTAATTCGCTCTTGATTTTGTGATATGAGTTTAGACTTCCTTACTCTCCAGAAATTCCTTCTTAATGGAAGTCAGGAGCTCATCATCCGTCAGAAGATCAAATCCTGTATAGGACAGTGCATTGATTCCTCGAATCAGTGCTTCATGACCTGCATCAGTAATGGTGGCATTTGCAAAGTCTACACTATGGGATATGGCATTGGGAGCACCGAATCCCAGGTAGGGATGGATTGCAGGTACCTTGTAACTGACGTTACCCATATCGATGGATCCAGAACCTCTTTCGGGTGAGAGAATAGTTGTTTCTCCTGCTTCAAGAAGGTTCTTCGAGAATGCATCAGAGAGGGTCTCATTGGTCTTCATATTATCATAAGAGATTTCATAGCTTGATATGGTCAGCACTGCACCGGTCATAAGAGATGCTCCTTCAGCGATGTTCTTCACCTTTTCCACAACGCTATCAAGAACTTCTCTTGTTGCTGCACGGATATAGAACTGTGCAGTGGCTTCTTCAGGAACAATATTGGCCGCAAGGCCACCTTCAGTGATGATGCCGTGAAGCCTTACATCGGATGTCACATGCTGCCTTAAAGCATTGATTCCGTTGAAAAGTAGAAGAACTGCATCCAGAGCATTGATTCCTTTCTCCGGCTGAGCTGCAGCATGACTTGCTTTCCCCTTATAGGAGAACTGAAGAGCATCCATGGCCAGGGATTTTCCGCTCTTCACTGAGTGCTGACCTGGATGAAGAATCATAGCCGCATCCACAGAATCAAGCAGTCCCTGTTTTGCAATTTCAACTTTTGCGCCATCTGTCTCCTCTGCTGGTGTACCGAAGACACTGATCTTGCCGCCTGTTTCTGAAAGCACCTTACTTAAAGCGACTCCAGCACCTGCCCCCATGGTTCCGATCATATTATGACCGCAGCCATGACCAATACCAGGTAGTGCATCATATTCGCATAAAAATGCCACATGCGCTCCAGAAAGCCCGCTGTCATAAACTGCATGGAAAGCAGTGGCTTTACCCGCTATACCCATCTCAATCTCAAAACCGTTTTTCTTTAGAAACTCAGTGAGCTTTTCCACTGCCAGGAATTCCTCATTACCGAGTTCAGGATGTGCATAGATATAGTCGCTGATTGAAATGAGCTCATCTTTCATGGAATTAATATGGTCACGAATCATCTTCTTCATAATGTCTCCTTAGGTCTTAATTACTTTTATCTATTACTTATATTCTATAACACTTTAGACAGGAAGTCCTTGGTCCTTGGATGCTTAGGATGATTAAAAATCTCATCAGGTGTATCTTCCTCCACAATGAGCCCGTCATCCATAAACAGGACGCGATCTGCAATTTCTCTGGCAAAGCCCATTTCATGTGTGACCACAACCATGGTCATTCCATCTTCTGCAAGCTTCTTCATGACATCCAGAACCTCGCCCACCATTTCAGGATCAAGGGCTGATGTAGGCTCATCAAAGAGCATGACATCAGGAGACATGGCAAGGGCACGCGCAATGGCGATTCTCTGCTTCTGACCACCTGAGAGCTTTGAAGGATAGCTCGATATTTTATCCTCAAGTCCGATGCGTTTTAGGAGTCTGTCCGCGATGACTTTGGCCTCTCCCTGGGAAAGACCTTTAAGCTTCCTTGGACCGATGGTGATGTTTTCAAGAACCGAAAGGTGAGGGAAGAGATTAAACTGCTGAAATACCATCCCCATTTTTTGACGGATGAGATCGATGTCCAGCTTCTTGTCCATGAGGGAAACTCCCTCAAAGGTGATACTTCCGCCTGATGGCTCTTCAAGGAGATTAAGGCATCTTAAGAAAGTGCTCTTACCGGAGCCGCTGGGTCCGATGATGACCACAACTTCTCCTTTATTGATGGTGAGATCCACACCTTTAAGAACTTCGAGCTTTCCAAAATTTTTCTTCAATTCGCTGACATTAATCACTGGTCTGCATCCTCCTTTCAAATAGTCCCAGAATCTTTGATAACCCGAAGGTCATGATGAAGTAGAGAAGGGCGGCGATCATGAGCGGCTCAAACACCTTGAAGGTGTTTCCTCTGACCGTATCGGCATTGTACATGAGGTCATGGATTCCAATTATAGATACAATGGAAGATTCCTTGATGATGGTGATGAATTCATTCCCAAGAGCCGGCAGAATGGTCTTCACCGCCTGAGGGATGATGATGTATCTCATGGCCATGGGCTTTTTCATGCCGATGGAACGGGCAGCTTCCAGCTGACCCTTGTCCACGGACTGGATTCCGGCCCTTACGATCTCGGAGATGTATGCCGCGCTGTTTATGGACAGAGCGACAATCCCTGCCGAAAAATCGGGAAGCATGATCCCGATATAGGGAAGTCCGTAATAGATGACATAGAGCTGTAGAAGAAGAGGTGTCCCTCTTATGAATTCCACATAGGCTGAGCCCAGGAATTTAAGAAGCTTGTTATTGCTCAGTCTCAGAAAAGTCAGGATCAGGCCGAAGACCGATCCCAGGATCACGGTGAAAAAGGCCAGAATCAGCGTATATTTCATTCCGTCAAGGAAGAAGTTCTGATATCTGGGTAAGAAGCTGAAGTCCATGGAATACCTCCTCATATAAAGAATAAGTCAAAGGGAAAAGTCAGGGGTTAGCCTGACTTCCTTGACAGGGTTTAGTTTTCCAGCTGCTCTTCTGCAAGAAGCGTAGC
>DATIRH010000175.1:0-10755 GCA_035469845.1 Proteiniclasticum sp.
GAGAATAGGGTAGTACATAGCCGGTCTCCTTCTCCAGGGCCACAAGGGCGTCATAGAGCGCGTCGTATTCCTTGTCCGAAATGCTCGGACTGTCATAGGTGTAATATTCTCTGGCATAGGCATTAAGCTCCTTGACCAGCAACTCTATTTCTTTTCTTTTTTCTTCCATACGAAACCTCTGGCTACTATTTAGCCGTCTCCTTTATATATAGTCAGGCGATCAGTTCAGGAAAAATTCCTATGCAAGCTCCAGTGGAGCCAGGCTAAGCATCAGATGCTTGACGCCCATATTATCGAAGGCGATGGACACCTTCACGTCTCCCTTGGCATCCGAGGTGCTCACGATGGTACCCACACCGAACTTGGGATGTCTCACTTTGGTCCCGGGCTTCAGATCCGCTTGGCCGATGGCTTTGTGATCCGGTACATCCAGAATCCTTGCCGCATCTTCCAATGCTTTTTCCACATTATAATCCGTGTACTTCATCTTCTTGTCCTTATATTTTATGGTATGAGGATTCACATTTTTCCTGTAGGCTTTCTTCTCATCGTTGAGATACTCCTTCAGGGCAGATGGAATATCAAGAATAAAATCCGATGCCGGATAGGATACGATTCTTCCGTAGACCATGCGGTTTTCCGCATAGGTCAGGTAGAGTTCTTCCATGGCTCTTGTGATTCCTACATAGGCAAGTCTTCTGGACTCTTCCATTTCCTTGGGGTCGCTTAAGGAAGAGGCTCCAGGGAACAGACCGTTTTCCATACCTACCATGAAGACCACTGGGAATTCCAGTCCCTTTGCACTGTGAAGGGTCATGAGCGTAATGCTGTCGGCTTTTTCATCGTAGTTGTCGATGTCCGCCACAAGGACCACTGTTTCAAGGAAGTCTCCTAGACTTGGTTCTTCTGTCTTCATCTCATACTCAAGGACCACATTGACAAATTCTTCAAGATTCTCCACACGGGAAATATCCTCAGGACTTTTTGATTCTCGAAGCTCCTTAAGGTATCCCGTGGTATTCAGGATATGATCCACCAGGTCCGACAGCTTCATATCCAGCTGCTTCTTGTTGAATTCAAGGACCATATCCCTGAATCCGCAGATGGAGGAAAGCGCACCTGCTGAAAGAATTCCATATTCCTCCACTTCCATGATGGTGTCAAAAAGACTCTCCTCATGGGTATTGGCATTGGCCTGGAGTTTCTCCACGGTGGTGTTTCCGATTTTACGCTTAGGCACATTGATGATTCTTCTAAGACTCACTTCATCAAAAGGATTGTTGATGATTCTTAAGTAGGCAAGGATATCCTTGATTTCCTTACGGTCATAGAACTTCAGTCCTCCGATGAGTTTATAGGGAACGCCTTCTCTCATGAGGGCTTCTTCAAACTTTCTGGACTGAGCGTTGGTTCTGTAGAGAACAGCCATTTCGCTGTAATTACGACCGTCTCTATAGAGCTTTTCCATCTCGCGGACCACGAAAGTGGCCTCGTCGAAATCATCCGTGGCACGATAGACCTTGATCTTCGCCCCTTCTTCCTTGGTCTTTTTCAAGGTCTTCTCTTTTCTTTCCGTATTGTTCTTGATCACCGCATTGGCCGCTGCAAGAATATTCCCTACACTTCGGTAGTTCTTTTCAAGCTTTACGACCTTGGCGGATGGATAATCCATTTCAAAGTCCAGGATGTTCCGAAGATCCGCTCCTCTGAACTGGTAGATGCTCTGATCGTCATCTCCCACCACGCAGATATTCTTGTGGTTCTTTGTGAGGAGCTGCACCAGTTTATACTGGGCGTGGTTTGTATCCTGATACTCATCCACCAGCACGTATCTGAACTTCTGCTGATACTTCAAAAGGACCTCAGGGAATTTTTCGAAAATCTCCACGGTCTTCATGATGATGTCATCAAAATCCAGGGCATTGTTCAGTTTCAGTTTCTTCTGATAGAGCATATAGGCATCAGCAACCTTATTCAGTCTGAAATGATACTCATTCTTCTTTTTGAAGTCCAGCGGAGTCACCAGTGCATTTTTCGCACTGGAGATATGACTGATGATCTCCTTGTCTGTAAGATCCTTTTCGTCGATATTCATCTCTTTGGTCACTTGCTTCATAAGAGATTTCTGATCATAACTGTCATAGATCGTGAAGTCCTTCTTGTATCCGATGGCTTCAATTTCTCGTCTCAGGATCTTTGCACAGCTGGCATGGAAGGTGGAGATCCACATGGAATCTGCAGTATCCCCCACTAAGGTTCTCACTCTTTCTTTCATTTCACCGGCAGCCTTGTTGGTGAAGGTAATGGCAAGAATCTCATATGGGCTGACATTTTTCTCTTTGATCATATAGGCGATTCTATGAGTCAGGACACGGGTTTTGCCCGATCCGGCACCGGCTAATATAAGAAGCGGCCCCTCTACAGTGGTGGTCGCAATATACTGTTCTTCATTTAATAGTTCTTTCAAATCCACAATCTTCACTCCTTCTTTATCAACCTAAATTATAACACAGAAAAACCTCTGGTAGACAGAGGAAATTCGAACTGACGTTTTTCATAAAAAGGCAAAAAAACCTGAACGGCTTGCGTTCAGGTTTTTATTAATCATTTTCTCTGAAAATTGGGGGGATCCAGAGAAAGTTAAAAGGCATCTGTATAACCTATTGGGGGGTGGTTATACGGTAATAAAAAGGGGCTATACATCTTTTTATTCTGTCCTTACAAGATTGATTATAATCCTTCTTACTCTTCACTTTCAACGGTTTCGACAAAGTTTCAGAACATGACATTTTGAAACCTTTACATTTTACTAAAGACAGATGTAAACCATTAACTTTTCGCATTTCTAAGGGCTTCAAGCTCCTCTTCTGTGAGCTCCCGGAAATCTCCTTCTTCAAGATCCTCATCCAGGGTCAGTGGTCCGAAAGCAATTCTCTGAAGATAGGTCACTTCATTGTCTCTTGCATGAAACATTCTCTTCACCTGATGGAATTTCCCTTCTTTTAAAGTGACATAGACTTCCTTCTTGTCCTCTTCGTCGATTCTAAGTCCTGCTGGCATGCATTTATAGCCGTCAGAAAGAACCAGACCCTTTTCGAAGGCTCTGATATCTTCTTCTGTCGCTTCTTTCTCAAGATAAGCATAATAGACCTTGTCCACATGACTTCTTGGCGACAGGAGCTTATGGTTGAGTTCTCCGTCATTTGTGATGAGAAGCAGCCCCACCGTATCCTTGTCCAGTCTTCCTACTGGAGCGGGATCAAAGGCTTTGTAATCAAAGGGAAGAAGATCGATGACGGTCTGGTCGTGATTGTCAAAGGTTGCTGATACCACGTCCTGAGGCTTGTTCATCATGAGATAGATATACTTTCTGTAAAACACTTCTTCACCCTCGATGACAATCTTATCCTCTTCGGGATCCACTTTGAAGCCTGGGTCTGTGATCATTTCTCCGTCCACTGTGACGAGCTTTTTCTTCATCTTTTCCTTGATTTCACGTCGACTGCCGAATCCCATATTGGAAAGGACCTTATCCACTCTTTCTTTTGCCATTATATTTCTCTCCTCTTCCTCTATGTATAAAAGAAAGACCCGGAAAAACATTCCGGGTCTTCCACTTCAAGTAACTTCTCTGTTTTCTGTTTTCTGTTTCTCTTCTTCTCTATTTCTTCTATTCAATAGTTTCTTTCTTCAACAGTTTCTTCAATCTTCTTAGAGTCTCTTCTCCAGAGTAGCCTTCAGCTCCTCGTAACCAGGTTTTCCAAGTAGAGCAAACATGTTCTTCTTGTAGTCCTCTACGCCAGGCTGATCAAATGGATTGATGCCCAGAAGATATCCGCTGATGGCATTGGCAAGTTCAAAGAAGTAGACGATGTAACCGAAGCTCTCCTCTTTCTTGTCGTGAAGATTAAGGACGATATTTGGTACGCCTCCATCCAGATGTGCCAGAAGGGTTCCCTTGAACGCATTCTTGTTGACTTCGTCCATGCTCTTTCCAGCCAGGAAGTTCAGTCCATCCAGATTGTCTTCATTGGCTTCAATGGTGAAGCTTGAATTCATCTCTTCCACATTGATGACAGTCTCAAAAATATTACGTCTTCCGTCCTGGATAAACTGCCCCATGGAATGAAGATCTGTGGAGAAGTTCACCGATGCAGGGAAGAGTCCCTTTCCATCTTTACCATGGCTTTCACCAAAGAGCTGTTTCCACCATTCTGAGAAGAAGGTCAGTTGAGGCTCGTAGTTCACGAGAATCTCAATGTCTTTCCCTCTGTTATAGAGTGCTGTTCTTGCTGCCGCATAAGCGTAGCATTCATTATTCTTCACAGAATCATTCTTATAATCTTCTCTGGCCTTTGCGGCGCCCTTCATCATAAGATCGATATCAATGCCTGCAGCCGCTATAGGAAGAAGGCCTACTGGTGTAAGCACAGTGAATCTTCCACCCACATCATCCGGTACCACAAAGGTTTCATAGCCTTCTTCAGTAGCCAGACTCTTAAGAGCGCCTCTTTCCTTGTCTGTGGTTGCATAGATTCTCTTTGCCGCTTCTTCTTTGCCGTATTTCTTTTCCAGATAGTCTTTCATCACTCTGAAAGCCACTGCAGGTTCTGTCGTGGTTCCTGATTTTGAAATGACATTCACGGAAACATCTTTTCCTTCTATGATTTCAAGCACATCATTGAGGTAATCTCCTGATATGTTCTGTCCTAAAAAATAGATTTCAGGGTTCTTTCTCTTGTCTTTAGGTAAGGAGTTGTAGAAGTGGTGGCTCATCATCTCGATGGCCGCCTTTGAGCCTAAGTAGGAACCACCGATACCGATGACGATCAGCACATCAGAATCATTTCTGATCTTCTCTGCGGATTTCTTTACACGGTCAAATTCTTCTTTGTCATAATCCTCCGGCAGGTTCACCCAGCCTAAGAAATCACTTCCAGCTCCTGTCTTGTCATGAAGCATCTTGTGTGCAGCCTTCACCAGCGGGTCTAAATACTCAATTTCATGAGGTCTCATGAAGCCCTCAAGTTTTGTTAGATCTACTTTTAACATTAATTGCACCAACCTTTCAATTTTTCTTTGGTTAACAGGTATATTATACCATATCAAACCAAATAATTAATTCATATCTGTTTTTTAGAAGATGGCTCTTTTCGCTCTGATTTTCGCGTGACAGCAGCCTGAAACCTTGGTCCGTACGATCATATTCACTGAATCAGCTTTCCTTCTGACCGCCACTTTACTTTCGCATTTTGAACAGACGAGAATATATCCGTTTTTCTTCACCTTGGGAAGAAGTTCCTTGAAATAAGTATGGGAAGGGATTCCAAGTCTATCACAGATTCTCTTGAAATAATCATCATGTCTATGATTCTTATTGTCTTTCACATTGGCATAGAAGTGGGCATATTCGTGGATAATGACATTTCTCACTACGCTTTCATGATAATAACCTGAAAGTAGAATTTCAGAAAATCGGAACGAATGTGGAATGATCTTTCCTTTTTCTTCTCGAAAGAGAAAGGAACCCATGGTTTTCTCCATCCTTGTACTGACTTCTACTGGAACAAAAGAGCAGTCATACCCCATACTCTCTCCTGTCTCGGCAAGGAGTCTTCTTACATCTTCAATCTTCCATATTTTATTCATCGAAAAAAGCTCCTTTCCACCCTTTTATTTCAGTTTGAAAATCAGCTCCAGTGCATCTTCCAGCTGTTTCTTGTCGATTTTTTCATTCGGGTCATCCATGACACAGTTCATGAGGTTTTCTGTGACGATGAGATGAATCACCCGATCAATCCCAGCTCGAACAGCTGCCAGCTGAATCACAATTTCTCTGCAGTCTCTGCCCTCATCAATCATTTTACTGACGCCTCTGATCTGCCCCTCAGTTCTGTTGAGTCTATTTATGATTTTCTTTTTATCTGCCAAAATTCTGTCTCCTTCACTACTAGACTTCACTGTCTATGTGGTTTCTTCATTGTATATTTCTCATTATACCAAAGCTTGAGGAAAAGTTCATGAAAAATACGCCCAAGGGTATAAATCCCTGGGCGTATTTTTCAAACTATTCTTATCTGCTTTTGAAAATCAGATTTAAAGCCATCTTCACTTTCTCTGTCTGGTCCTCTGCGTTCTCGTCAGATACACAGTGCATGAGATTCTCCGTGACCATGAGGGTGATGATTTTATCGATGCCAGCTTTCACTGCAGAAAGCTGCGTGACCACATCCTGGCATCCACGATCTTCGTCGATCATTTTACTGATTCCACGGATCTGGCCTTCCACACGACTTAGTCGATTGGTATAGCTTTTTTTATCTTCCAAATTCAACATCTCCTCTGTACGCGGACATGCCTCCCATTACATTGACAATTTTAAATCCCTGCTGTGCAAGATACTTTGACGCCATAGCAGATCTTGCTCCGGACAGACACAATATGTGGTATTCCTTGCTCTTATCAAGTTTTTCAACATTTGCTGGAATTGTACCAAGAGCGATATGCTCTGCTCCCTTGATATGACCTGATTCAAATTAATCTATTTCTCTGACATGTAATACAATAAGGTCACCCTTTCTTAGTAGTTGCTCAAACTCTGCAATCATTACTGAATTAAACATATTTTTTAATCTCCTCTTTCTTTACTACACTATATATATTGAAAGCTCCATCCAGATTCACTGCCTGGAAGCCTTTCTGTTTCAGCATTCTTTCGGCCATGTAGCTTCTTTGTCCGCTTGCGCAGCTCACTACTATGGTCTTATCCTTAGGCAGCTCATTTATTCTGCCTCTCAGATCATTGATCGGAATGTTTACAAACCCATCGATGAATCCGTCTTTTTCAACTTCTCTTGCATCTCTTACATCCAGAAGGAACGCATCTTCTTTTCTCATTTCTTCCAGCTCATTCCACTGAATGTTGTTGCTGAAACCTTCCATGATATTGGTTGCCGCATATCCCAGCATATTGACTGGATCTTTTGCAGAACCGAATGGAGGTGCATAGGTGAATTCCAGTTCCATCAGATCGTCTACTTTGAGATTTCCCTTGATGGCTGTAGCCAGAATATCAATTCTCTTGTCTACACCCTTCTGTCCGATGCCCTGTGCGCCATAGATGGTTCCATCAGTCGGATTGAACAGCATCTTCATATAGATGGAAGATGCACCTGGGAAGTATCCCGCATGGTCATTGGCTGTAACATGTACTGCCTTATACTCCATATTTGCCGCTGTAAGCTGTCTTTCATTAAGACCCACTGAAGCTGCTGAGATATCAAATACTCTGACGATGGCAGTACCGATGGCACCCTTGTTCTTTCTCTTATATCCACTGATGACATCCGCCACCTGTCTACCCTGTCTGTTGGCAGGATTAGCCAGTGCAATCATGCTGTCAGCTCCAAGAATCTGATTCTTGATGATGATCGCGTCACCTACAGCATAGACATCCTTCACACTGGTTTCATAGTTTTCATCCACAAGGATTCCACCACGCATACCAAGTTCTACGCCAGCTGTCATAGCCAGTGAATTTTCAGGAAGTACCCCTACTGACATGACTGTAATATCACTCTCAAGTCTCATCCCGTTCTGAAGCTCAACGATTTTTCCTTCATCATGGAAACCGCTGGCTGCAACTCCTGTATAAACTTTGATGCCGTTTTTCTCCAGCTCATCTTTGACGAAGACGGACATTTCAAAATCAAATGGAGGAAGTACCTGAGGCGCCATTTCCACAACGCTTACTTCAAGACCTTTATGCTTTAGAGCTTCCGCCATTTCAAGTCCGATAAATCCCGCTCCGATAACCACTGCCTTCTTAGGTTCTTCATCCTTCATGAAGCCTGTTACAGCATCCACATCAGGAACATTTCTCATGGTGAACACATTCTTCGCTTCAGGCAGTCCTGGAGTATTTGGTATAAAGGGTCTTGCTCCAGGAGATAGAACCAGTTTGTCGTAACTGATTGCATATTCTCCCTCTTCGCCCTTCACAAGGATTTCTTTCTTGTTCGGGTCGATGGAAAGAGCTTCTGTATTAACTCTTACATCTAGTTCAAATCTTCCTCGAAGACCTTCTGGAGTCTGCACCAGAAGCTTTGATCTCTTCTTGATTTCACCTGATACAAAATATGGAAGACCACAGTTTGCAAAGGACACATAAGGTCCCTTTTCCAGAATGATGATTTCAGCATCCTCATTCAGTCTTCTAAGTCTGGTTGCAGCTGACATACCGCCAGCAACACCACCTACGATTACGATCTTCATTATTTTGTTGCCCCTTTCCACATGCTCATACCGCCCTTGACGTTGATTGCATCCACACCCATCTTGGTGAGCTTTTTCGTTGCACTGGAGCTTCGTGCTCCTGACTGACAGATTACATAAACAGGACCTTTTCCTGTATAAGTCTCCACTGTACCCAGTGGAAGATTCTTCGCACCTGGTATATGACCATTCTTAAATTCATAAGCTTCTCTTACGTCAAGGATGGATGGTTTCTCTTTCAGCATAGCCTGTAGTTCATCTGTAGTTATTGATTTTGTTTTATTAAAAAACATTTTTATTACCCCTCTTTATATCTATCTATCGTTATTACGCTTAAAAAATCGGAGGAAGCTTTATACCCCCTCCAGGTATGTTTAGATAATACCATAGGGGGGTATCCATGTAAAGGGATTTTCGATAAATATTTTTTAACAATCTATTTCAGACCACAAAAAAGAGACTGCAGCTGCACTCTCTTCACTATTATAGTCAGATTTATTTTCTGTATTTTCTCTGCTGAATCAGGGCTCCTATGATGATCATCGACATGGTCGTAATCAGAAGGGGCAGCCCAAACCAATCCGGAATTTCATATACAAACCGGTTGATCAGGGAATAGATTACATAGATTCCAATCCCTAGTATCGTGAGAATATGGATTTTATTTCGCAAAACACACCTCCAGATTTCTTCATATTATATTTTATAACGTTCTCTTTCTCTATAAACTTTAAGTAACATTCTGCTATTCCCTATACTCAGCTGAATTCTGTAATTCTCTTTGTACTGGTCCTCACCTCAATCATTAAAATGATGAAAAATACGAAGAATAGCTCAGACAGAATCAGAAAGAAGATCTCATTATCACCTGAATAAGTCGACAAATTAATCATCAAAGCAAAAAGTTTTAGCATTGCAAAAATATCTCCTAGATCAATACTTATATGTCAATTACTTCAATTACACGAACATTTTTACTATACATCATATAATTCAGTGACAATAATATTTTTGCAGGTTTTACAATAATACGCTTTAGCTGCAAGATCATTTAGTTTAGTGATTGGGATATCTCCACTTGATTTATCAGGACCAATAAAAACAACCTTTTCTTTGATAGACCAAAAGATTGCTCTAGGGCTTTGTATAAACCCATATTCCATAACATTTTCACAGTACGGACAGATCACTGTAATCATCTCCTTATTTTAATTGAAACTCGCTACCTTATTCGGAAACTAATTCATTACTAATTTAAGGTTACTTCAGCTTCAATTATTGAATCTTCATTTTCATCAATAATTTCAACAGAAATTTTATCTACTGTTGTAGTGAAATTTTCTTTAACAAGTTCAGTATCTTTAAATGCCACATTTAAATCTTCTTTTGAAGTAAAACTACCGATTGTCATATGAGGCATAAATGTTTTTTCGCTTAACCAAGCAGGCTTATAGTTCTCTAAGATTCCTGTATATAATTTTTTGCTCAGTTCTTTTATTTGTTCATTACC
Organism: Proteiniclasticum sp.; assembly: GCA_035469845.1. GTDB lineage: Bacteria > Bacillota > Clostridia > Clostridiales > Clostridiaceae > Proteiniclasticum. Next base: position 9,785 of record DATIRH010000175.1, read on the forward strand.
ATGCTTTATGTCTAAAAATAGATACCTTCCTAAAGGGTTATCAATATTTATTATTCCCTGTAAAGTTAGAGTAAATCGTTTTGTTCCTTCGAGCACTTCCACCAGATGTTCTTTAATTTCAATTGATGTAAGACTACTTTCAAAAGTAAACACTAAGGTAATATGTGGGCTGACATGATTTGCAAGCGGGTCATATTTTTCCCTTATTTCATTTATAACATTAAGATTTTCAAATTGAGGGAATATCATTATGGTCCTTTTCTTCATATTGTTCTTCATCTTGATCCTCCCATTATATTAATGATATTAATACGTTATCTCCTACTATTGTGTCATAATAATCAGACCTGTATATCATTATACTACACAAACTGATAATATTACATTTCAACACAGGTTCCTAACTGAGCCTAAAAAAAGCAGTTCACCATTATCTGATGAACTGCTTCTATAATGTAGAAGCTCTTTACAATTTTAAACTACAGCTTTTTCTAACCAAGATTCTTTTTCAAATAATACCTTGTATGGCCTGTTGGACAGTCCTCAAGCGCTCCAAAGACGACATATCCGTTTTTCAGATAGAAATCTTTCGACTGAAAATCAAAAGTGTCCAGCTGGATCAGTCCGCAACCATGCTCAACTGCAATTTTCTCCACCTCATGAAGGAGTTTTTCTCCGTAACCTTTCTTTCTGTGCTTCTCCTCCACCCATAACACATCGATGGCCATGCAGTTCCAGCAGTATATGATACTGTTGATTCCTGCGATGACTTCACCATCCTCATTTTTGATCACGCGATTGACATGAATGAATGGCGGATCCTGCGTAAAAGGAACCTGCTCATGGTTATACTCGATGATCATGTCATCTACAAAATCATATTCTTCTAGAGTACTTACCGTTATTTTTTCTGAATTCATAAAATTTACTCCTTCTCCTTCAGCTCTTTCACGAAAACTTCATGCATCGGT
>DATIRH010000176.1:0-10889 GCA_035469845.1 Proteiniclasticum sp.
TTTCTACGTATTTCAACAACACAGGTTTCAGAGAGTGCGTTAACTACAGAAGCACCTACTCCGTGCAGACCTCCAGAAACCTTGTATCCTCCACCACCGAACTTTCCTCCAGCATGAAGCACGGTCATAATGACTTCTACCGTGGATTTACCTAGTTTTTCATTCATACCGATTGGCATACCACGCCCATCATCTACTACAGTAATGGAATTATCTTTATGGATATAGACTTCAATATGGCTGCAGTATCCTGCTAGTGCCTCATCTATACTATTATCGACAATTTCATAGACCAGATGATGCAATCCTCTGGCCGATGTTGAACCTATATACATACCAGGTCTCTTTCTGACAGCCTCCAGCCCTTCTAGAACCTGAATATTACTGTCTTCGTATCCTGAATCCATTACTGTATTGTTATTTTCTTTCACTTCCGGCTTATTTTCTAATTCATTCTCATTATTATTATTCTCAATATTACTATCTAACATACCATGGCCTCCCTTCTAATCCTCTAATCGCAGTTTCGTTCTTTTTGACAGAGTTTTTGAGGAAATGGGCGATAAATAGATTATCGATTTTTTCTCGATCTCTGCAACTATAATTGATTTCGGCTTCTCATCTGTAATTCTCTGAACAAATCCGTCCTCTTCCGCTAAACGAAGAAACTGACTTGTATCTGAACTGTACATGGATGATTCCACATCAAATATGCCAATAACATCTTTCATGGGTATCACTACATTTTCGCCCAAATGTAAAAACATCTAATCGCCTCCATCTACTATAGAACCATTCTTGACATTAAATAATCTGTAATTTCCTGTGAGATATTCTTCAATGTTTTCTACCCCAGTACAGGTTATTACAGTCTGAATGTTTTCTATGGATTTTAAAATAAATTTCTTTCTGGATAAATCAAGTTCTGATAAAACATCATCCAGAAGTAGGATAGGATATTCTCCCTTAACTTTCTTGATAATTTCAAGAGAAGAGAATTTCATCGTAAGGACCGCAGTTCTCTGCTGTCCCTGGGAACCAAAATCCTTTGCATCCACTTCGTTGATCAGTATCAGAAAATCATCTCTGTGAATTCCTGCAGATGTAGTTCCTCTTTCGATGTCCGTTTCTCTTTTTCTTAAAAGTTCTTTTTTCAGATTCTCTTTAATATTTCCTTCGAGTGAAAATGAACTTTTGTATTCATATCTGATTTCTTCTTTATTCGTAGTGATTTCTTTATGTATGGAATATCCGTAAGAATTTAAAAGATTTATATAATTGATTCTTTGTCTGGCAATATAATCAGCATGTTCGCTCATTGTAATATCATAGATATCAATAATAGTTCTATCTATCCTTCTTGATTTCAAGAGTGCATTTCTTTCGGCCAGCACTTTGTTATAAGAAACAAGGGAATTGTAATACTTCTTGTCCAGCTGACTGATTTCCATATCAAGAAACCTTCTTCTGATCCCTGGTGACTCTTTTACAATCTTAAGATCTTCAGGCGAAAACATCACAATATTCAAGATTCCAAGCAAATCTCCAATCTTTGTCAACTTTACTTTATTGACTGAGATCGACTTTCTTCCATCAGTAAGCAGATTCATGTCTATTATTTTGTCTAATCTGTCTTTTTCGATGTAAACCTTGATTCTGGCGCTTTTTTCATTCCACATAATAAGGTCTTTGACCTTATTTGTACGATGTGAACGGCCAAAGGCAGCATAATAAATCGATTCAAGAATATTCGTCTTTCCTTGAGCATTTTCTCCTTGGAATACATTGACATCTTTGCCTAATTCTATATTCAGTTCGTTGTAATTTCTGTAATTCATTAGACTGATGTTTCTTATTTTCATTAAAAATCTCCTACAAGATATTATACCACATAGAAGGTTTTCCTTCTATGTGGTATAAGGCTCAATACATATTGAAAATTTTAAAATTCCTGTTTAGACTTCAGAAACTGCTGTGAAAACCTCGCCGTTAAACTCAACTTTATCACCAGGGTATATTTTCTTGCCCCTTCTCAGTTCCACTTCATCATTTACTTTTACAAGTCCTTCTAGAATATAGGCTTTGGCTTCAGAACCTAAGGATACTACTCCAGCCCACTTTAAAAATGAATCTAATTTTATGTACTCTGTTTTGATTTTAATTTCCATAATGTCTCCTATCTCGCTAATCTTACTGGTAATACCATATATTTGCAATTGTCTGTAATGCTGTTTCGGATGATTGCCGGACTTACACCAGAAGTCATTTCTATCAAGATCTCTTCCTCATCCATCACCTTCAGTGTATCAAGAAGATAATTGGCATTAAATGCAATTTCTATTGCATCTCCATCCATGGATACAGGAACTTCCTCTTTTACTTTCCCAAACTGAGAATTGGATGTGATCAGTGCAATGTCATTTTCAATATTCAGCTTTATAAGTCTTGAAGAACCATCCTTAGCCATCAGAGATGCTCTTTCGATACTCTGGGCAAGGTGCGCTCTTTTTACTTTAAACTGCAGCTTATAGTCTGTAGGAATGATGGACTCATACTTGATGAAGTTACCAGATAAGAGTCTTGAAACAATTTTCGTATTCTGGATTTCAAATAAAATATGGTTGTCATTAAAGCTGATGAATAAGTCCTCATCTTTATCACTGAGAATTTTAGAAACTTCGTTCAGTGTTTTTCCTGGGATAACTACAGATACATCTTCATTGGATTCAAGATACTCACTTCTCATTGCAAGTCTGAATCCATCTAAGGCCACCATGTTGAGTACTTTGTTTTTCACTTCAAACAGAACACCCATAAGAATTGGTCTGGATTCATCCTGGGCTACTGCAAAAGAAGTACTCTTTATCAGATTTTTGAAAGTATCTTCTTTGATTGTAATCTTTTCTCTATTTCCGATTTCAGGAAGCATAGGGAATTCTTCTGCATTCAGATAGAGTAGATTAAATTCTGAATTCTCACATGAAATCAGAATTGTATTATTTTCCATTGTAGCCAATTCGATCATTGCATCAGGAAGCTTTCTTATGATATCTCCAAACAGTTTCGAATCGATAACGATTCTTCCTTCTTCCATAATGGAGGAGGATACCAATGTCTCTATACTGAGATCAATATCGGAACCTCTCATGATTATTTCCTGATCTCCAGTTTCTATATAGATTCCTTCCAATACCGCCATTGGCGATTTTCCTAATATGGCTTTTTGTACAGTTGATATACCTTCAACTAAATCTCTTTTCTGACATCTAAAATGCATGATTACAACCTCCTGAATTCATTTAATAAAACAATGTTACATGGGGATATGTTCATTCACAGTGAATAACCTAATCCACCGCTTATAGTAATAATATAATAGATTTAATAGTAATAGTAGTAGTAGGGCCCGGTATTCTGTGGATAAGTCCGAAAAGCATTGATAATAATAATGGTCTCGTCATTCGAGTCCTGTGGATGAATTTAGGTGTATTTTACAAGTTATCCACAACTGTCCACAGGTGTTTTTTTGTAAAAATGTTATCCACATGTGGATTAACAGGGTTTCTAACTCTTTGTTGATTATTGATTATTGACCTTTTTTGTAATGATTTTTATTGCATTTGCCAAACCATCATCTGTTTTCAGCGCACCAGAGATTTTCTCGTATGCATGAATAACTGTTGTATGGTCTCTGCCACCGAATTCATCACCAATTTTCGGTAAGCTCATGTCTGTCAGCTTTCTGGACAGATACATGGCAATCTGTCTTGGATTAGATACGTTTCTGGTTCTTCTTTGAGATTTAAGTTCCTGAATAGATAAATTATAATAATTGGCTACAACATCTTGAATCAGATCTATTGTAATTGCTTTGGTCTGACTTGAAGATATGATATCCTTCAAAGCTTCAGCAGCAAGATCTACAGTAATGTTTTTATTGTTTGTCAGTGATGAGTAAGCCATTACTCTTATAAGTGCGCCTTCCAGCTCTCTGATATTGGATTTGATTTTTGTTGCTATATAAACCAGAACATCAGAGGAAACAATGTATTTTTCTGTTTCTGCTTTCTTCTTTAATATAGCGATTCTTGTTTCAAAATCCGGAGCTTGTATATCAGCCTGCAGACCCCATGCAAATCGAGTTCGAAGTCTGTCTTCTAATGTAGGGATTTCGTTTGGCGGTCTGTCGCTGGAAATAATGATCTGTTTTCTTGCTTCATATAATTCATTGAATGTATGGAAAAACTCCTGTTGAGTACTTTCCTTTCCAGCAATGAACTGTATGTCATCGACTAATAGAACATCTACATTTCTGTATTTATTTCTGAAATCCAGGTTCTTATCATATCTGATTGAATTGATAAGCTCGTTCGTAAACTTCTCAGAAGAGACATAAACTACCTTGGCGCTTGGATTATTAGCCTGTATATGATGACCTATAGCATGCATCAGATGCGTTTTTCCGAGTCCTACACCACCATATAAAAACAGCGGGTTATAGGCATTTGCTGGTGATTCAGCTACAGCAACAGATGCTGCATGAGCAAATCTGTTGGAATTACCGATAACAAAGGAATCAAATGTGTATTTCGAATTAAGTGTTCCGAAAGAATCGGTATTGATCTTAGATTGAGGTTTAACTTCTTTCACTTCAGGTGTGTTTTCTTCAGGTTCCATGTTTCCGACTACACACTCTACTTCTATATCCTGATTGAGTACATGTTTGATGGACTCTTTAAATAGAAGTTTGTATCTCTGATTGATAATATCTAAGGTAAGTTCATTAGGAACACTAATCATAAATACCCCGTTTCTGATACCGATAGGCTTTAATCCTAAAATCCATGTATTGTAGCTGACCTCGGACATGATTTCAACCTTCAGTATTTTGAGTACTTTTTCCCAGGTTTCATTTAGTTGGGTATCCATGAATTACGTCCTCCTAATAAAATAAATTTTCTTTATAAAATAAAAATCCCTGAATCAACAGGTAATCAACAGTTTATCTACAGTTTTATTTTCTGCAGATGTAGATTAGAATAAGTGTTGATAAACTTAAAAATGCACCTGTTTATAATGTTAAAAACTCACTAATTCTGATTAAAACACACTATAAATATACAAACGAATAACATTCTTAGTCGAGTCAAAAGCATTGAATCTCTTGACAAATGGATGGTTAATAGATATGTTTAAACATGTTAAGAACATTTTATGCACAGACTTATCCACAGCTGTGGATAAGATGGGTTTTTGGATGTTACTTATCAACAGGTCTCTCCTATGATAGCATATAGAAACAGGCTTGTTCAATAAGTTATCCACAATTACTAGGGCTAAATACAAACTTTGAAGTTTTATACAGATTTCTTGACACCTAGGGATACCATGAGTATAATAGTGTAGTAAAATCCATGTATTGGGTTAAGTTCGCAAATTTTGCGCTTGAAGCTAATATGACTAATTAATATGAAGGGGGTGTCAACATATGTGGATGACATTTCAGCCTAAAAAGAAACAGGGTAAGAAAGAGCACGGATTCAGAAAGAGAATGGCTACTAAGAATGGTAGAAACGTTCTAAAGAGAAGAAGAGCTAAAGGAAGAAAAAGATTATCAGCATAAGGTCGCTTAATTGTGGCCTTTTTCTGTAATTGTCGGAAAGGATTATCTCCATGAAACATGAAAAAGTTAGAAAAAACTCTGAATTTCATCTTGTGTACAGGAGAGGAAGATCTTTTGCCAACAATCTATTGGTTTTATATGCTTTCAAAAACAGAAAGAACCATATGAAGGGGATACCTATTAATAGGATTGGTATCTCAGTTAGTAAGAAAGTCGGGAAGAGCGTCGTCAGGAGTCGGGTAAAGAGATTAATTAGTGAATCGTATCGATTAAACAAAGATAGTTTTTATGATGGATATGATTTTGTAATTATTGCCAGGGTATCAAGTCATGACAAGAGTTACTCCGAAATTGAAAAAGCACTGATTCACGTCTTCAAAAAGGCGGGTTTAGTAAATGATGAAAAAAATATTATTAAAGTCAATTAGATTCTACAGAAAATATATCTCACCTAACAAGCCTCCGAGCTGCAGGTTCACACCTACTTGTTCTGTCTATGCTATAGATGCATTGGAGAAGTACGGTGCACTTAAAGGAAGCTATATGGCGATCAGAAGAATTTTCAGATGCCATCCGTTATATAAGGGAAGTCTGTACGATCCAGTTGAATAAAACTTGGAGGTAAAAGGATTGACTCAATTAAATCAACTGTTTATATTTATATTTGAACAGTTAAAATCTGTTGTGGAACTTTTTGTATCAGATCCTGGTAATCAGTGGGGTTTTACAATTGTTCTATTTACAATAATGTTCAATATACTGATGTTACCAGTAAATCTTGGTCAGATGAAGACAATGAGAAAGCAGCAGGCACTTCAACCAGAAGTTGCTAAGATTCAAGCAAAGTACAAAAATGATCCTCAGAAGCTGCAGGAAATGCAAATGAAGCTTTACAAGGAAAATGGTGTAAACATGTTTGGTGGATGTCTTCCCCTACTGATTACATATCCTATTTTCATTGCAATGTTTAGTGTATTCAGACAGTTGGCTGCAGATGGAAGACTTACAGGATTCGGATTTACGCCAATTATACCTGACTTATCGGCAAATCATAATATTGTCCTTTCTGCATTATCAGTTGGTACAATGTTACTCTCAACATACGTGCAGACTTTAAAAACGAAGGGTCAGGTTAATCCAGCTGCTGCATCTGCAAACAAAATGCAGTACATGATGGCTGCATTATTTGGATGGATTACATATACTTCCAACTCTGCGCTTGGTTTATACTGGGTTACAGGAAATACCTTCAGATTAATACAAGGACTGCTCCTAAATGCAGCTGATAAGAAAAAAAGTCAGAATGTTGTTGTAAAAGAGAAGTAATTGGTATTTGTTGCCAAATAAGGTGGTATTGAAATGAATAGTATGCAATTTTCAGGTAAAAATGTAGACGAAGCTATTGCACACGCTCTTAGAGAGCTTAATGTAACAGAAGATAAAATTACATATAAAGTAATTGATGAAGGTGCTAAAGGGTTACTTGGCATAATCGGTACCAAGCCAGCAATCATTGAAGTGGCTATGAAACCTGTTGAAAGAGATCATACAGAAGAAGCTGTAAAGTTTCTAAGAGGAATCTTTGAAAATATGGATATCACCGCTGAAATAGATGCAAATCTTGAAGATAATATGCTTAAGATTGATATTTCAGGACCTAAAATGGGTCTTGTAATTGGATATCGAGGAGAAACTCTGGATTCGCTCCAGTATCTGACAAGTCTTGTTGCAAACAAGAAGCGTGAAGGAGAATATGTAAGAGTTATTCTTGATACTGAAGGTTATCGTAAGAAAAGAGAAGAAACATTGGAAAGACTAGCTGAAAAGACTGCCTATAAAGTTAAAAAGTATAGAAGATCAATGAAGCTTGAACCGATGAATCCATACGAGAGAAGAATCATTCATTCCAAATTACAGATGATTGAAGGAATTACTACACATAGTGTAGGAGATGAACCATTTAGAAGAGTTGTTATAGAATTGGATAAGTAAGATTAAGCATGAGTCTAGCTCAGGCTTTTTTGTACAAAAAAATACATAATCTTGAAAAATAGTTAAAATAGTACAGCATAAACGATTTTAAAATTACTTGTATTTTACTGGGATTGAATATATCATTTATAAGAAATGAAGACCTGTTATTGAATTGTTTTTTTAAAACAATAAGGAGGACAAAATGAGAGAATTTGAAACCATTGCAGCAATCTCCACAGCATTGGGAGAAAGTGGTGTTTCAATAATTAAGATATCTGGTGAGCAGTCGAAGGAGATTACAACAAAGATATTTAAGCAAAAGAACAATAAAGATTTCCTTGAAGCGAAACCATGGACAATTAATTATGGACATGTAATGGATATAGCCTCAGGAGAGATCATCGATGAGGTCCTTGTAAGCTATTTTAAGGGGCCTAAGAGTTTCACAGCAGAAGATGTGGTTGAGATCAGTTGTCATGGTGGACGCGTCGCTACAGAGTCTGTACTGAACGCTGTATTTCAGGCAGGAGCCAGACCGGCTGAACCAGGCGAATTTACAAAGAGAGCTTTTCTTAACGGAAGAATTGACCTGTCTCAGGCTGAAGCTGTCATAGACATCATTCATGCGAAGACGGAACTTTCTATGAAATCAGCCATGAGCCAGAGCGGTGGTAAATTATCTAAAGAAATTACAGATATTCGAAATCAGATTCTGAACTTGTTAGCCTTTATTGAAGTGACAGTAGATTTTCCAGAAGAAGATCTTGAATTCACAACAGGACAGGAAGTCAGTGAGAAGCTCAGTAAAATGCTGGAAAAAGTGACTGATCTGATTGATACTTCAGAAGAAGGTAAGATACTCAGAGATGGATTGAGCATAGCGATTATTGGTAAGCCAAATGTAGGTAAGAGTTCCCTGCTGAATGCATTATTAAGAGAAAATCGTGCAATTGTAACTGATGTACCAGGAACAACGAGAGATATTATAGAGGAATACCTCAATATTGATGGAATTCCTATTAAAATTACAGATACAGCAGGTATACGTGAAACAGAAGATATTGTAGAGAAAATCGGTGTTGATCGCTCGAAGGGCAAGATCGACGAGGCAGACCTGATTGTTTTCGTCTTAGATAGTTCAAGACCTATGGATCAGGAAGATAAAGATATAATAAAATATATAAACAATAGAAAAAGCATAACACTTATAAATAAAGTGGACTTGCAGGAAAAGATGGATCTTCTAGGATTTGACCTAGGTGAAACGATAAATGTGTCAGCACTTAATGGATATGGAATCAATGAATTGAAGAGTAGGATTAAAGAACTGTTTTTCCATGGTAACTTAGAAGTAAGCGATCTGATGGTCACAAACAGAAGACACAAAGAAGCTCTTTTGAGGGCAAAAGAAAAAATGGAAGCAGCAAAATATGCCATAGACCAAGGAATATCACTAGACTTGGCTGCAATTGATCTAAATGCTGCATGGAATTACTTTGGTGAAATTACGGGAGATACCCTATCAGAAGATCTAGTGGATAAAATATTCAGTGACTTCTGTATCGGGAAATAGAGGTGAAATAAATTGATTACATATAACGCAGGCGAATACGATGTAATAGTTGTTGGTGCTGGACATGCAGGCTGTGAGGCCGCACTAGCATCTGCAAGACTTGGTCTAAAGACTTTGATGTGTACCATGAATATAGAGAGTTTGGCATTTATGCCTTGAAATCCAAATATCGGTGGAACTTCCAAAGGACATTTAGTAAGAGAATTAGATGCTCTTGGTGGAGAAATGGGTGTCAATATTGACAAGACACTGATTCAGTCAAGAATGCTCAATACTTCAAAAGGACCGGCCGTTCATTCGTTAAGGGCTCAGGCCGATAAAGTGGAGTATCAGAAGAAAATGAGAATAGTTGTCGAGAATACCGACAATCTCTATCTAAGACAGATTGAAGTAACTGATCTCCTTGTTGAAGATGGTGTCATCAGAGGCGTCACCACAAGAAACGGCGGAGATTTCATGGGAAAAGCCGTCATTCTTGCTACTGGAACCTATCTGGCGAGTAAGATCATTATCGGTGAAGCTAATTATGAAAGTGGTCCAAACGGTTTATCCAGTTCGAAGGTTCTTTCCGAAAATCTGGGCAAGCTAGGATTTGAAATGCACAGATTTAAAACAGGAACTCCTGTTAGAGTACATCGAAGAAGTATAGATTTTTCAATGATGGAAGAACAGAAAGGCGATGAAAGAATCATCCCCTTCTCTTTCGTTCATGATAATTTTCTCGAAGCACCGGTTGATAGAGAACAGATCAGCTGTTATCTGACATATACCAATGAAGAGACACATAAGGTCATAGACAAGAATAAAGGCCGCTCACCAATGTTCAATGGAGCCATTGAAGGTGTGGGTGCCAGATACTGTCCATCGATTGAAGATAAAATATATAGATTTCCTGATAAATCAAGACATCAGATTTTTCTTGAACCTGAAGGGAAAGAGACAAATGAGATGTATGTGCAGGGAATGTCTTCTTCACTTCCTGAAGAAGTGCAGATACAAATGCTGAAGACAATTCCCGCATTCAGAAATATTGAGATTACCAGAACTGGATATGCAATCGAATATGAGATGATCGATCCTCTCCAGTTGTTCCCTACCCTTGAATTCAAAATGATCAAAGGGTTGTATGGAGCAGGTCAGATCAACGGCACATCAGGTTATGAAGAAGCAGCTGCACAAGGAATTGTAGCCGGAATTAATGCTGCACTTAAAGTTAAAGGCGAAGAGCCAATGATAATAGACCGTTCTCAGGGATATATTGGAGTGCTCATCGATGACCTTGTAACAAAAGGAACAAATGAGCCTTATCGTATGATGACAAGCCGTGCAGAGTACAGATTACTCTTAAGACAGGATAATGCTGATTTGCGTCTAACGGAAATCGGAAGAAGAGTGGGTCTGGTATCTGATGAACGATACGAGAAATACATCAGCAGAAAGAGCATGATAGAAAAAGAACTTGAGAGACTGAAGAATCTACAGATCACTGGTAAGAGAGAGGTCAATGAATTACTGGAGTTAAAAGGATCAACCGAACTCAAGAAGCCTACTTCATTGTACGAGCTTATTAAAAGACCTGAGTTGGATTACTTCAAAGTTGCTGATTTTGACCCTGATAGACCAGAATTACGAATCGATATCAAAGAACAGGTAAACGTAATGAGCAAGTATGAAGGATACATCAAGCAGCAGTTTGAGGATGTAGCCCAGTTCTCGAAG
>DATIRH010000177.1:0-1814 GCA_035469845.1 Proteiniclasticum sp.
CCCGAACTGGATAGAAAACCTGGCAGATGGAATCGCAAGTGATTATCTGATTTCTAAAAGATTATACAGATTTTATTGAGAACTACACTTTTGCAGATAAGGATGAAATAGTAAAATATACTGAGAAAATTGGGATAGCTGCCTATGTGCTTGTAGGAAGACTTCAACATGATAAACTGATGGACTATCCAAACTACAATCATCTCGTTCCATCTTTTGAAATAACACATACACAATCATAACTGAACATCGACATCAATCTGATCAACACTTAGTTGGTCTTTTTTTATTGGAATGTAGGCACCTGATGGCACTTGCGGCTTACCAATTTTACTGCTTTTGCTTTTTATTTAACAAGTAGACTTTATTGTTCTGAAAATATACCGATACTATAGATGTACAGATTCTTTCTGCGAATAGATGAAGGATCCTACATAAGAAACAAAACCTACGAATTATATGAATACATTCATCAAACTAAACAAGAGATTATAATACTGGAGGAAAAGAAATGTTTAAGAAGAGAAAGCTCATGAAAGAAGCAGAAGGAAGCGTAGTTATGGCGACACAGATCAACCAGGACCAGGAACACTACAAAGAGATTCTGGCTGACAAAGAGAAATGCATTGTATCTACCATGGAGGTTGTGAATGACCTTCTTCAATATATGACAGGACTGGATTATGTCAGGGAGATGATTATAGATGCCAATGCCCAGGCGGAAATGATTCAGACAGTGGCAGCCAGCAGTGAAGAAATGTCTGCAGCCACTGAAGATATCTCAAATTATGTGCAGAAGTCCAGCGACAATATGAGAACTGCCATGAAGGACACAGAAGCAGCACTAAGCATGGTGGAAAAGACATTCTCCGGTGTAGAAGAGAATATCAGCGAAATTGATGGTGTCAAAGGAATCATGGCTGAAGTAACAGAAGAAACAGTTAAAATAAATGCACTGGTCAATGTTATCAAATCTGTAGCAGACCAGACCAACCTTCTTTCTCTTAATGCATCAATCGAAGCTGCCAGAGCCGGCGAAAACGGCCGTGGGTTTGCGGTGGTGGCCAATGAAATCAAGAAGCTTGCAGAAAGCACCAAAGAACAGGTGGACATTATCAGTAGAATCGTGGAAGGCCTCAATGAAAAGATTGATCGGGCTTCACATGAAATCGGTCGAGTTGTAGACAGCTTTTCTGATTCCAAAAACTCCATCAATGAAGCCACCAGCGGGATTTTCCAGATCAGTGGTATCATGAGCACTGTGGAAAGCAGCTTCACTTCCATCTCCGCTAATGTGGAAGAGCAGACGGCAACTACTCAGGAGATTTCAGCCAACATCATGGAAATCAACGAGAAGTCTTTAGGATTGAAAGATAAAACCAATCACACTGGTCAGTCCTTTTTTGATATTTCCCAGAAGATTGATGAAGTAAGGCTTACTGCTCTAAGCTATGCAAGCACCAAGGACCCTAAGACCCTCATCGATCTGACCATCACAGACCACCTCATGTGGAAGTGGAGAGTCTACAATATGATTCTTGGTTACGTAAAGCTGGATACAAAAAGCGTAGGAAACCATACAACCTGCAGATTAGGCAAATGGATTGACAACCTGGACCATAGTGACAGCAGAATTATGGGCATAATCAGTGAAATAGAAAAACCCCACAGTGAGATTCACTCTGGAGCAAAAAAAGCCATTGAAGCCTATGAGGCTGGTAATGTTGCAACTGCAGAGAGACTACTGAAGGATATTGAAAGAAACTCTAGTGTTGTAGTAAGCAATCTTATGGAACTGAAAAAGATACTGTAAG
>DATIRH010000178.1:0-2651 GCA_035469845.1 Proteiniclasticum sp.
AGTCAAAGGAATATATTTCTGATACGAGTGATATTCTGAAAGCCCATGCGATGCAAGAAACAGACCATAATGAACTTGCTTCAGAAAAGACACATAACCTAGAGGGCGATCTTCTTAATATATTTTCTTTTGCTCCATAAAAAAATAAGCGCACATGCGCTTACTTTATTGCCTGGCAAAAGCCAGGCACATGATTTGAGACTACTTTGGCGATGAACTGCATTACTCAGGTTTAACACTAAGAACTGTACCCATCCCGCTTCATCTCCTAAATACCGTTACCGATATTACATATTTATTGTATAAAAAAATAGTAGTAAAATCAATATGAATTCAGAAAATTAGCATTCTATTAATATACTATTAACCTAATCACTACATTGATACTATGTGTGTTTCAGGTAATGACTAACTTTATCTTCTGTCTTCCATCTTGATGATTTTCGTTTTATGCTCATGATTTCTGATATGCTTTTCGCAGTACTCATAGTTTCCTTCACACTTGGAACAGTATCTGAATTCCATGTTCGGGTCATCTTTCTCAGTGATTCCGCAGGTGGTGCACTTATGAATGGAGCTGACCTTTGTGGAAATCTTGGCTGATTCGATGTTTCTTCTCATTGTCTGTGTCTTACTCTTTCTTCGTCTGTCCTTCATAAATCCAGGACCGAAGAAGATAAAGAAGTTAAGGAGTGAAACAATGATGATGATTCTGTCGACCCAAGTGGATGTGATGAACTGGAAAAGCACCGTAGCAGCATAAATATATCCTAAATACTTCACCTTCACCGGAAGTACGAAGTAAATATTCACCATACTGTCAGGGAACGTGCCGGCGTAAGCCAGGAACAGTGTCATGTTCAAATAGATGGTTGTCGTGAATCCGATGGTAAATCCTACAAGGATGGTGAAAAACAGTCCCATAAAGTAATAGGTGTTGAACCTTGTGGTTCCCCAGGCCATTTCCAGAATTCTACCGATATAATAGTAGAAGAACAGACTGATGAGGACCCAAAAGCTTCCGGAACCCGGAATAAAGATGAAAGTGATGACTCTCCAGATCTGACCTTGAAGAATCAGTGCCCTGTTAAAGTAGAGCATCTGTGTGAGCATTCCGGCGGAAGCCATATCTACGATGAAGACCAGGAAAGATCCCATCATGATATACTTCATCAGATCTTTGATGGCGAACCTGGCTACAAATCTATCTAATTTGTCTAAAAATTTCATGTCATACATTCCCTTCATTCGGCAATTCGCCGCTGTTATATTTTATTCTATACAAAATACTTTAAAATCCTCTTAAGACATAGTCATTTTAACATATTATTGTAATCTACATGAATAAATCTCCCTAAAAATTTAATTTCTCCCAGATCTATATTATAATGTAAAAAAGACACTCTTTAAAACACTCTTAATGAAAGTGGTGAAGATGATGAAATCCGTTAAAGTTATAGTCGATATTCTATTTGTATCACTGTTTCTACTGATCACATTTTTCGGAATCGGTCCTGTTCTTTTTGCAGACGGCAGTGATCGTGAAAGACTGATCACCTTTCTTGTGGTTCTTCTCATCTACGGCATCTGGTTCATTTTCCTCACATTGTGGCGCAGAAAAAGTAAAGAGATGCTCACAAAATAAGCTCAGAATCATGCGGACAGATCCGGAAGGAACTGTCCTTTTTCCTTTGGTAGAAAGCATTATCGAGGCATTATTAAGGATACTTTCATAAAATAATCATGGAAAACCCACTACATATCGGCTATAATCTTGAAGGATAAGAGAATCCGGACAAGGTAAATCAGAGAAGGTGAGATATAATCACATCAAAAATCTGACACATCTTTATTCGGGCATAGTCTCATGATATAATGAATGATAGACATGAATTCTTTGGAGGAAAATAATGAAATATATTTGGAAAACAATCTGGTTTATCCAGGCATTGGCAGCGAGACTGATCCCTATGGTTCTTTTCTTCATCGTCCATGCTGCTGGAGAAGTATACGCTTATAACTGGGACCCTTTAAAACTTCTGGAGTTCAAACAGATACCAGCTCTCTTCGACAGTTACCTGTATTTATACGGAGCACTGGGACTGATCATTGTGATTCTGTTCTTTATGAATCTCCCGATCATCGCAAGAGTCATGACCATCGGTATCATCGGATCTCAGATTCTATTCTTCTTTCAGCAATGGAATATTTATATCTATGATCTTAAAGATGTAGATCCTTATTATGATTTCTATATGAGAATTCTTATTTCCATCGTTGTTGGATTCATCCTGCAGGTAATGTGGAGACTCATCAAATCCTGGACAAGAAAGCTCATCTACTATATAACCGTGAAAACTTCAGCCAAGAAGCGTGGCGTAAAAAGCCCAAAAGCGCCAATGGGAAAACTAAAGAGCATTAAAAAGAATTAAGAGACTGAAAATGCCCGTATCACTTAAGATACGGGCTTTCTTATATTCTTATTTAATATATATATGTATATAAGATTGTGTTCCTATAATTTTCTGATTTTTTCAGGAAGGAAATCCTAGTTGTCTGCTCCATCATCTATACTCATTCTAAAAAATCAGAATACTAAGCTTAGTCCTTAACTTCTTCTCTTTCTTTCGGAAAGGTTGCAGTCATGGTGG
>DATIRH010000179.1:0-1510 GCA_035469845.1 Proteiniclasticum sp.
TTGTATCAATGATCTTCACTTTCTTGCCGGAAGCGATGAGCTCCTCCAGATCATGATCAGTCAGTAGCGGTCTGTTTCCAAAGATGGCATTTTCCTGGATCATGCCTGTATACATGACTGGATCCTTAGTAGTTGAAAAAGGTGGTGCATAGGCAAGATCCAGATGAACCAGATCCTGAACCTTGGCACCGAAGGTGATCAGTGCAACAAATACATCCACTCTCTTGTCAACGCCTTCAGGTCCTACAATCTGAACACCTAGGAGTCTTCCATCTTTCTTGTCTGCAACGGATTTGATGACCATTTCTTTTCCACCCATATATTCAGGACGGTCCGGTTTGATGTTATGGCTGACAGAAATGTCATAGCCTTCTTTTCTTGCTTCTTTTTCTGTAAGTCCCGTCTGTGCCACCGTAAGGTCAAATATCTTATAGATCCCTGTACCTAGAACTCCTCTGAATTCAAGACTTCCGCCTGTGGCATTATATCCTGCCATTCTTCCTGTCTTGTTGGCAGTGGAGCCTAAAGGACGGTAAACAGGCTTCATCGTGATGCTGTGATACTGCTCTATGCAGTCTCCCGCAGCATAGATATCCTTTTCTGAAGTCTGCATGAAATTATTCACTTTAATAGCACCCGTCTCACCAATCTCAATACCGATTTCTTTCGCCAGCTCCACATTAGGGCGAACGCCTGTAGCCATGATGACCATCTCAGCGTTCAGCTTGCTTCCATCAGAAAGGATGACCTGTTTTTCGGTGATCTCATCTGCTGATTTCCCTGTGATGACCCGGACATCTTTCTCAATGAGATGTTTTTCAACTAGGAACGCCATATCCTCATCAAGCCCTGGAGACACCTGGGGCAGAAGCTCTACCATGATCACCTCAATACCAAGACCTTTAAGGTTCTCCGCCATTTCCAGACCGATGAATCCGGTTCCTACAATGACAGCACTTTTAGGCGATTTCTGAATGATATGATGCTTGATCTTATACATATCATTGATGTTTCGTAAGCTGAATACATGCTTTTGCTCCACTCCTTTAATAGGAGGAATAACTGAACGAGCACCTGTAGTCAGAATGAGTTTATCATAATGGTCTTTAAAGACTTCACCTGTGATGAGGTTCTTTACTTCAACCTCTTTTTTATCTTTATCGATTGATAGCACTTCATGTTCTGTCCTGATGTTCACATTATACTTCGATCTGAAAAACTCAGGGTTTCTTGGGGTCAGCGCTTCTCCATTTTCCACTTCTCCACCGATATAATAGGGCATACCACACCCGGAGTAGGATATGTGTGTATCTCTTTCATAAATAACAATTTCTGCCTCTTCATTGTTTCTTCTTGCCTTTGCAGCAGCAGATGTTCCTGCAGCTACAGCACCAATAACAAGTATTCTCATAAATAAATCTCCTTTATCAGATAATTTATTTGCTACAATTTATTATACCTGATTAATGTTAACTGCAAGTTAATTTGCATCTGCTTTCTCGTTCATTCA
>DATIRH010000180.1:0-14311 GCA_035469845.1 Proteiniclasticum sp.
GTTCAGCGCTTCAAGTGCTGATCCTGCTATGATCGGTGTATCATCTCCTGGGAAATCATACTCGGAAAGCAGTTCTCTTACTTCCATTTCTACAAGCTCAAGAAGTTCTGGATCATCCACCATGTCTGCCTTGTTCAGGAAGACAACGATGTAGTTTACTCCTACTCTTGATGCAAGAAGAATATGTTCTCTTGTCTGAGGCATTGGGCCGTCTGCTGCAGATACTACAAGGATTGCTCCATCCATCTGCGCTGCTCCGGTGATCATGTTCTTGACATAATCGGCATGTCCTGGGCAGTCCACGTGTGCATAATGTCTGTTTACTGTCTCATACTCAACGTGAGCGGTATTGATTGTGATACCTCTCGCCTTTTCTTCTGGTGCCTTGTCAATCTGGTCGTACTTTGTCGCTACTGCTCCACCTGTCTGTGATAACACAGTTGTGATTGCTGCAGTCAGCGTAGTCTTGCCATGGTCAACGTGTCCGATGGTTCCGATGTTGACGTGCGGCTTACTTCTCTCAAATTTTGCTTTTGCCATAACTTTTTCTCCTCCTTAAATAACGAAACATTACTTATTCTATTATAGTATTTTTTCACTATGGTGACTAGTCCCTACAACGGAGCCTGGTGTTCCGAAGCATTAAGGGATAAATGGAGCCCATAAGCGGGATTGAACCGCTGACCTCCACCTTACCAAGGTGACGCTCTACCGACTGAGCTATATGGGCATTAATCTCACCTCATCAAGTTTACTAAAAACATATATATATGTCAATAGTTAAGATGGAAATCTTATGATGAACTATTTTCAAGATTTCTTGACAGTTTTTTTCTTATTCTCTGTATTGCATTGTCAATGGCTTTTTCTTCCTTGTTCAGTACATCTGCAATTTTCAGATAGCTGACTCCTTGAAGATAGAGCCTTAAGACTCTGTACTCAAAGTCAGAAAGGGAGTTTCTGATTTCTTTTCCAATCTCTTCTGTTTTCTCTCCATCTATATATAGCGATTCAGGATTGTCCACCTTACTCGTTATAAGCATATCCAGATAGCTCTTATTTGTGTCTTCCACAAACATGGGCTTATTGAGAGAGACGGAAGTATTCAGCGGAATATGCTTCTGTCTTGATGCCGCTTTCAGCGCAGTCATGATCTGTCTTGTCACACAGATATCCATGAAAGTTTTGAAACTAGCCTGCTTATTGTCGCTGAAATCCTTAATTGCTTCATAAAGTCCGATAAGACCTTCCTGCATAATGTCATCGACATCTCCGCCGACGAGAAAATAAGCACGAGCCTTGTTTCTCACATAAGGCAGATATTTAGCCGTAATAAATTCTGATGCGTTCTTGTCTCCATTCTGAGCAAGACGAACAATCTCTTCATCCCGTAAAGCTTTGTATTTCTGCTCTTCCATGATCAAAACTTTCTCCCCCTCACAAATGGTCCAAAAGATTTTAAAACTTCTAAATTACTAAAATTATCAATCAAAAACGGCTAAAAGTCAAGCTTTCAGCCGTTTCTACGTAGTTTTTCAAGTTTTTCCTTTGATTCATCATCCATATGGTCGAAAAGTTTTGTAGAATGCCTGTCAGAGAACTTCCTGGTCTTTTCACTGATACTTTTTTCCGCTTCCTTGTAAGATGCTCTGAATTCCAGAGAACTCATTCTTTGTGCACCTCTTCCAAAAATAATCTGTTGTTCCAGACTATCAGATGTAACAACAAGCACTTCCACTTTTCTCCCTACAAGATCCACGGCACGTTCTATGTAATCATCCGCAGTCTCTTTGTCCTTTGTATAGACAATCTCAACAGAAGTTCTCTTCTCAATATGCTGACTGTTTCCAGATACTCTATAAGCATCAAAGACTACTGTGACTTCGGCTCCATAGAAACTGGCATAATTGATCATATATTCAATCAGCTTTTCTCTTGCCGAACCTATATCCAGATCCTTGAATTCTCCCCATGCGTTAATGACATTATACCCATCAATAAATACCCTTTTCATATCAAAAATGGGGACATAAGTCCCCACCCCTCCATCATCAATTCTTATCCAGTATTCTGGATTTCATTACTTCGTACATCAGGATTCCTGCTGCAACGGAAGCATTCAATGAATTTACTTTTCCTACCATAGGAATGCTTACGATTCCATCACACTTCTCTCTGACGAGTCGTGAAATACCTTTACCCTCATTTCCGATGACAAGGCCTACGCCTCCATCAAAATTGGTATTGTAGCTCTTGGAATTACCTTCCATGTCTGCTCCGTAAACAAATATTCCCGCTTCTTTCAGTTCATCGATGACTCTTGCGATATTGGTCACCTTTGCTATGGCCATATGATTTACAGCCCCTGCAGAGGTCTTAAACACGGTTGTATTGACACCCATACTTCTTCTCTTTGGAATGATTACACCGTGCACTCCGGATAGCTCAGCCGTTCTGATGATTGAACCTAGATTATGAGGATCCTGTATTTCATCCAGAATCAGCACAAAGGGCTTTTCAGAGCGATCTTCTGCAATCTTCAGAATATCCGCCACTTCCACATAACGGTATGGAGTAATATAGGCAACAACGCCCTGATGATTCGGTGTATTGGAGATCTCATCGAGTTTCCTGCGATCCACTTCAATTACCGGTATTCCCTTTTCCTTTGCAATTGACAGCACTTTAATGATAGAACCTTTGGTATCACCCTTTGCTACAAGAATCTTCTCTACAGTGATCTTGCTTTCAAAAGCTTCCAGCACAGGATTTCTTCCTTCTATCACATTCTCATTGATTTCCTTCTCTTCAACTGCTTCCTTTGAAAACTTTATGGCTCTCTCTTTTCTTTTCTGTCTGTCTGTCTCTTTCTGGAAATCAATTTCCAGTTTTCTTTTATTTTCTCTCTTCGCCATGATTATCTCCTTCTTCTATGATTTTAAATGAAAGATCTATGATCTCTCCTAATCTCTTATCTTTGCCGATAAGATACAAATACCCCACCAAGGCTTCAAAACCGCTGGCTCTTCTATAATCCAGAAGCTCCGCATTTTTAGGCACCGTATGAGATTTTGTATTACGTCCTCTTTTGTAGATATAAAGTTCATCTTCATTAAGAGTATCCTTAATACCGCTGATGATTCTGCTCTGGCTTGATGCTTTTACATAGCAGACAGCCTTTATATGCAGATCTTTTGGCAGCATATTAGGGTAGGATAGAATCAGTCTTTCACGAACGTGATTCTCATAGATACTGTCCCCGATAAAAGCCAACGATAATGGATTATAGTTTCGTGCACCGATTTCACTGATTGGTCTGATATTTTCCATCTTTACTCCCGCAAATTGAATTTGTTTTCATTATATCCTTCTTAAGGCTCAAATGACATAGGTAACTTTCTATATACTCATATATGATAGAAAAAAGGATCTGATAAAGAATCAGACCCCTTGTGATGCCTATTATTTTGAGTAGTACTCAACGATCAACTGTTCATTGATCTCGATTGGCAGCTCTTCTCTCTGAGGCTCTCTTGCGAGTGTAGCCTTAAAGTTTTCAACATCCTTCTCGATGTATCCTAGTGGTGATGCTGAAAGATTGCTGAAATTCTCAACAAACATTTCTGTCTTTCTTGACTTTTCTCTTAGTTCAATTACGTCTCCAATAGTAAGACCGTATGAAGGAATATCAATCTTCTTCTCATTTACTAAGAAATGTCCATGATTAACCATCTGTCTTGCCTGTCTGATTGATGAAGCAAATCCCATTCTGTATACCATGTTGTCAAGTCTTTTCTCAAGTAGGATTAGAAGCATTGGACCTGTCTGTTCCCTGCTCTTCATCGCCTTATCAACGTATCTTACGAACTGCTTCTCTAGTACGCCGTAGTAATTTCTAAGTCTCTGCTTTTCAAGCAGCTGAACACCATATTCGGAAAGCTTCTTGTCCGCTCTGGATGTTCCTCTCTTTGATCTGTTCATTGCCTTAGGATGACCTACTACATTTAGTCCTAGTCTTCTAGCAGTTTTAAAACGTGGTCCCATCATTTTTGCCATTTTTTGTTTACCTCCAAAAATTTAAATACTCTGCCGCGGTATTTTGTATCTTTTGGATATGCCATAAATTATTGTAACTTCTTTCTCTTTAAAAGTCAAAGGAAATTTCTATATTTTACTGAAACCCAAAGGATGCAACCATACCTTAATTTATCTAATTTGCCTGATTAATCCTGATTTATCAACCATATCATCTCTATAAATCCAAATACACAAGCCCAAAAGTCAACTACATTACAATCTGTTAATTATTTTATTCTAATCTGCTCCGGATGCTCCACCGCTTTTCAGCATCTTTTCAAACCCTTCTGTCAGAATGATCTCATTATCATGGGTCACCCAGATCGCATGTGCTCCCTCGATCTTACTCAGCATTTCCTTTCCTTCTTCCAATGTAGAAAGAAATAAGGTCGTGGACATGAAATCAGCAAGACCAGAATCTTCCATAACCACGGTTACAGCTTTGAACTGTGTTCCAGGCATCAAGGTATCCGCATCGATCAAGTGATGATATTTCACTTCATCCACATAATAATATCTCTGATAGTCCCCTGAAGTCACCACCGAAATATTGGTGTTAAACACAGTATCAAGACTGTCTCTATCCGTGAAAATAGATTCATCAGGATTCTGTATCCCTATCCCCCATCTTTCTCTGACTCCATCAAGAGGCTTATCAAGAGCTCTGACATTTCCTCCTGCACTGATGATCAAGGATGTAAAACCTCTTTCTCTCATCAGATCGGATACTTTCTCTGTAGCAAATCCTTTTGCAACCGCTCCGACATCCAGGCTCATTTCAGGATCCTCAAGAAATACTGTACTCTTTTCCTCATCTACTATTATCTTGTTAATATCTGTATGCTTGTTTTTCTCTTCTAGCAGGTCCATAGGCGGGAGCTTCGCATCATCAGGGAAATCCATCCCTTCCTCTCTATACTCGCTCCAGACTTTCAGCACAGCGCCCATGGCGATGTTTGCCTTGCCATTGGTCTTTTCATACCATTCTCTGGAAAATAGGATAAGATCTATGATCTCCTGATCCACTTCAACAGGTTCAATTCCCGCATTATCGTTTATGGTCTTTAAATTATTGATTCCTTCATATGTATGATAAGTATCATACAGTTCATGATAGCGCTTGAATTCATCTTTGATTACCTCGAATTCAGCGTCAAACTCTTCTTTCGAGTCTGTGTAAGCAATAACTTTAGTAACTGTATCAAAGTACTCGAAAAATTCATTTCGGTACTGTGTTTTCGCTTCTTCTTTGGGAGCAGCCTGACATCCAGCTACAAGCAAAAGAATCAGAAGTAATGGTGCTATAATTTTTGAAATTCTTCTCATTTTTCCTCCTAGGAATATTATATCAGTCACTGATTTACAAAGAAAATTATATCACAAGACAGCTAATTTACTTCTTATTTTTCCATAATATTTCATTATATCCACAAAATCAGGAAACGCTCAACATAGAAAAAGCTCCTCCATTACTGGAGGAGCTTCGTAAGTTAAAACTATTTAGCGTTAGCTGCTGCTTCTTCGAATGCAGCCAGATAACCTTCAACCTTGATTGTTACTGTTGAAGTAAGATCTTCTTCTGCAGAAATTCCTTCTGCAACTTCCATACCTGTTACTTCGTCAGCTGTTTTACCAACCATCCATGCAGCAAGATCAAGAGCCTGTTCAAACCACTCTTTCTTGATTGCTGAAGCAGCTCTCATACCATAATCTTCTCCAAGTTCAACCTTTGACTTAACTTCAGCTTCCTTGTCAGATGTTACGACACCATCAGCATCGAATTCAACTTTTGTCTGAGCAACGTCGATTATTGAACCTGCAACTGTTCCATCAGCCTTAAGAGCTGTAGCAACAACTGTTGTGTCAACCTGAGCAACTGCTAGGTCTTCACCTTCAGCAGATTTAGACTTCGCTGTAGATACTCCTGCACCTAGACCAACTTTTTCAGCACCTTCAACTTCTATTGCATTGTTGAATGCTTTTTCTAGAGCGTTGATGTATCCTTCAACCTTGATTGTTACAGTAGTCTTAAGATCTTCTTCATCTGGAACTGTTTCAACCAGCTTCATTCCCTTAACTTCTTCGACTGTTTTACCAATCATCCAAGCTTCGAATGCAGCGATCTGTTCGTACCATTCTTTCTTGATTGATGAAGCAGCTTTCATGCCGTAGTCATCTCCAAGTTCGATCTTTGTTTTTCCAGCAACTGTTGTGTCAGATGTTAACGCCATTTCGCCGTCAAATCCTACTTTGTCCTGTGCTGTATCGATTGTAACGCTTACGATCTTACCGTCAGCATCAAATCCTGCAGCAACCATAACTGTGTCAACCTGAGCTGTAGCAGCGCCTTCAGCAAGATCCTTTGACTTTGCGATTGATGTTACAAGTCCAAGACCAAGCTTTGTGATTGCACCTTCTTCTGTAGCTGGTTCTTCTTCAGCAGGTTCCTCAGCTGGTTCTTCAGCTGGTGTTTCTACTGGTGTTTCAGCTGGTGTTTCAGCTGGTTCTTCGTTGTTTGCACATCCTGCTAATACAGAAAATGCTAATACTGTTGATAAAACTAATGATAATATTTTTTTCATGTTTCCCTGTCCCTCCATGAGTTTTTATATTTGTATTAACTACTACTATATTCTAATACATTGTTAATCATCAGACAATACCTTTCAAAAAACTTATTACATTAACAATATTTTCACATTTAAGAGATGAAATAGACATAAAGACTATATTAAAATATCCAATTCATCAAAATATTTCACGTACTAATAATGCAAAATCAATTTTTGTACTATTCTGATACAAAAATAAGGTGTTTTAGCTTGTAATCATACAATAACACCAGATAATGACAAGTCATCACTATCTGGTGTTATTATCATAATTTATTAACTTTTCTTACTCCACCTTACACCATTTGGTGTATCTTCCAGTATTATCCCATCAGCTGCTAAATCATCTCTTATCTTGTCTGCCAAGGCGAAATCTCTATTTTTCCTTGCTTCCTTTCTCTGTTCGATAAGTTTTTCAACTTCTTCCTCCAGGGATCCACCTAAAGGATGTTGCATTATTCCCAGCGGTGAGCCCAGATCCACAAGGAGATCTATCGTAAACTTCACCAGCTCTTTTGATGTTTGCTCATTAATCTTAATATTAACATCCCTGATCAGTTCAAAAATCACTGAAATTGCATCTGCTGTATTGAAATCATCATCCATTTTTTCGATAAACCGATCTTTATACTGAAGAAGTTCATCCTTGATCCGTTGCTCGTCCTGGTCAATTTCCTCTTTTTCGGTCTTGAGATACCCATTCAATTTGTTCAGTGCATTATACATTCTCTCAAGACTGGATTTCGCTGCTTCAAGCACTTCAATCGTGAAATTGATCTGTGACCTGTAATGGCCTGAAATCATGAAGAGACGAACCACTTCCTGATCGTATTTCTCGAGAATTTCTCTGGCGGTAAAGAAATTATTGAGAGACTTGCTCATCTTCTTGTTATCAATATTAATGAATGCTCCATGAAGCCAATACTTTGCAAAGGTCTTACCGGAGCGTCCTTCACTCTGTGCAATTTCATTCTCATGATGCGGGAAAACGAGGTCTGTTCCGCCAGCATGAATATCAATGGTTTCTCCAAGCAGATTCAGTGCCATGCATGAACATTCAATATGCCATCCTGGTCTTCCATTTCCCCAAGGACTTTTCCATGACGGTTCAAACGGCTTCGCTTTTTTCCATAAAGCGAAATCCATAGGATCTCTCTTACGTTCATCTACCTCCACTCGGGAACCTGACTGAAGATCTTCCAGATTCTGACCCGACAGCTTTCCATATCCTCCAAAACTCTTTGTTGAATAGTAGACATCTCCATCCACTTCATAAGCATACTTTTTCTCTATGAGCTCTTCTATGAATGAAATCATTTCCGAGATATACTCTGTAGCTCTCGGATTCACAGTTGCTCTTTTAATTTTCAGGTTGTCTGCATCATGATAATATTCCATGATATATCGGTCACCCAGTTCTTTCACTGTAGTATCAGTATCTTGTGCTTTCTTGATCATCTTGTCGTCGATATCAGTGAAGTTCTGTACATATTTCACTTCATACCCTCTGTACTCCAGATATCTTCTGATGGTATCAAAGATGATGAAGGTTCTTGCATTCCCGATATGGAAGAGATTGTATACTGTAGGTCCGCAGACGTACATCCTGACCTTTCCTTCCTCTACAGGGATAAACTCCTCTTTTTTTCTGGTTAAAGTATTATAAACCTTCATAACCTTCCTCCTAATAATTTCTACATTGCTGTTTCTCTTATTTTATCACTTATGCCTTGATGATTTCCACTATATTATTCATGTCGACCTTCGTAACCATTCCATAACGGTCTTTTATATCAAATACACCATCTCTGCCGACAATCACACGTTTGTCTATTCCAATGAGATCATAGTCGCTGAATTTACTTCCCATTCGATCTTTTCTATCATCTAAAAGCACACGCAGTCCTTGTGACTCAAGATAATGGTAGATATCTTCTCCTACCTTGTTTCCTCTCTCGTCTCGAGGATCTACTATTGCAACGACGGCTTCAAAACATGCCTTATCTGCTGATAGATTCAGTCCGATCTCATCCATTGACAGTTTTGCCGCTGCCAGTAAGATGCGATCCACATTCAAGTAGCTGACTGATAAATCATGATAATCAAATCCACCATTTAGTGCCTGTACTCTTATTTTTTCAGACTGATTTCTGCATTCTCCGAGAAGCCATCCCTTTGAGACGCTTTTTCTCCTGGTAACAGAACAGAAATCCCCAGAAAAATCCCGTCCATATTTCACGCCCTTATAATGATAATGAGTTTTATTCGCGCCTGCAATATACCGCTTCTCCATCTGGACTCCTGTATCCACAAGAATTTTATCTACCTTGAGGTTTTTCGGACCCGCAAATCCGACTTCTGCACCAGTAACTTCCATGACTTTAGAAGGCTGGAGCACTTTCAGCGCATCTTCTTTTAACCCAATTATTCTTGATACTCTAGTTAAATCCACATCCTTATCTCCTTCCAGAACTACAGCAAAAACTGCTCTTCCGTCGGTCAAAAGCATGGTTTTAAGAATTTCATCCGGTCTTACTTCAAGGAAAGCACATAACGCCTCAACAGATCTGATTTCAAATGTTTCCACAAGTTCGGCATCACCCGCATTGCTTTTTGAATCTAAAACACTTCTCTGTGCCTCATTCGGCTCTTCTTTATCACTATATTCATCCTGTCCTTCCAGTGTAGGATAATAATATCCTTCATGATCCATAACAACTTTAATGCCTAAATCTTCAAAGACTCTCATCATTGTCCTGTCAGCCGCATCATCAGCATCGCCCAAAACTGAGAATCCGATTATATTTTGTGTGCTCTCTTTCCAGGTGGTAGCGCTGGATTCATTTCTGAAGGCAATCCGATCTCTGGCATAAAGCTGAAGGGGAATATCTTTGAAGGATCCAACAAACACATTATTAAATGCATGAAAAACTGCTTCAAACTCAAGCAGATCTTTCTGGCCTGAAAATTCAATTCTAGAAAATGAGTCTTCTTCCAGATGATCAAGGATTATTTTTTCTACTCTTTCCTTGAAAAGCATCCCTAAAGTAGTATAAGCATTCTTTCCATCCACTTTCCTTATAAAACCTGCTCTTTGCATATAGTAATCAATTTTTCCCTCATCATGACTTTGATCACTTCTCATGGTTCGAAGCAGTAATTCTCTGATTCTCATATCGTACCTCACTCTAAATTCTTTTCTCCATTATACAGAGAATACCCGATTCTTGTATATCTGAATCCACATAAAATAAAAAAGGATGCGAAACCGCATCCTTTAAAGATATTTTTATAAATTCTATAGGAATGTTGATAGGAAGAATCCGCCTATGATACCACCAAGGATACCTGCAAGGACTGTGCTTCCGTTGATTTTCTTTCCAGCAAAGACGTCAGCCAGGAATAACCCTGTACCAGCTGCCCATGCCATATCAATCCATGCTGTTCCTGATTGATATACCATTCCAAGTCCATGATTTAGTGCCCACATGGTACCAACGATGAAAAATGCTGCCATCCAGCCACCGATTGGACCAAATGCTTCAACCATTCTGCCCCACATAGTAGAAATCAGGAATGGAAATAAAAATCCGCCTACAATTGTTGAAATTATTTGACCTAGTTCCATTTTATATACCTCCTATCCTTACTTCGCTGTGTCTTTGTTGAATGCATTAATTGCTAATGCAGCTAATGCAGCACCAACAGTCAATAAACCAATAGTTGGTAAAGAACTTACTAATCTTCCAATATCAAAGCTGTTTCCACCAACACCAAATACATCTCTCATAATACCAACCCAAGCAATACCCCATGCCATATCAACCCATGCATAGCCTTCTGGATTGTCGATTAAGCCGACATAATGATTCATGAACCACATTGGCCCGATAATAGCTCCAGCAGCAAGCCAGCCACCAAGATTTCCGTAAGCTCCTACCCAATCGCCCCATACACTCATAACGAACATACCAGCAATGGCAAAACCTACTGTAGTCTTAATAAATTTCATAGTATATCTCCTCTCTTTTTGTGTTTTTTTAGTTGATATTCAACTAAAATTTGTTTTGTTTTGTCAATTTAACCTCATCAAGAACCGATTCAACATCATCACTTACCATGGACTGCACACCAGCTACAAAAGCACCTTCAACGATTGGAGCATCTACAAGAATACATTTAGCTTTCAGATCTTCATCAACTAAATCCAAAGCCATTTCTGAACTCATTATTGAACTTCCAATATCCATAAAAATCAATATACTGTTACATCCTGAAAGTTCATTGATAGCTTCAACAATCTTATCCGCACTTGTACCCAGTCTTCCGTCTGAAGTACCCCCTGCTGAAACAATTGGGACTGCGTCCTTCGTCATTTCCACAACAAGGTCTTTGATTCCATCAGTTATTTTTTCGCTGTGGGACACTAATATCAAACCTATCATGAATTTCATCTCCTTATGGTTTTCCTGCTTTCATATCTGTTCTGTGTTCAATAGTTAGAATAACGCTATCCTCTAGCCTGGATGAAATCTATTAACATCTCTATGCTGAAAATTCAGCATAGAGATGTACAGATTCAGTTTTTAGAGAGTATTATTTGTTTTCCCAGTCCATGGATCTCTTAACAGCTTTCTGCCATCCAGCATAGAGAGAATCTCTATCTTCTGATTTCATATCTGGGTCGTATTTGCCGTCAATAGCCCACTTTGTCTTAACTTCGTCTTCATCAGCCCAGAATCCAACTGCAAGTCCTGCTAGGTAAGCAGCACCAAGAGCTGTAGTCTCAGCGATAACTGGTCTAAGTACTGTTCTGTCTAGGATATCAGCCTGGAACTGCATCAGGAAGTTGTTAGCAGATGCTCCGCCATCAACCTTCAGGTTCTGAAGTTCGATTCCTGCATCTAATTCCATAGCTACTAGTACATCCTTAGTCTGATATGCGATTGATTCAAGAGCTGCTCTGATGATATGATATCTGTTTGTTCCTCTAGTCAGTCCAAGGATAGCTCCTCTAGCATACTGATCCCAATGAGGTGCTCCAAGTCCAACGAATGCTGGAACTACATAAACTCCTGCGTTGTCCTTAACCTTGGTTGCGAAGTATTCGGAATCCTTTGCATCGTAGATAAGTTTAAGCTCATCTCTGATCCACTGAATAACTGCTCCAGCTACGAAGACTGATCCTTCTAAAGCATATTGTACTTTGTCATGGGATGTAGCTGCGATTGTAGTTACAAGACCATTTTTGGAGAGCTTCATTTCTTCACCGATATTAACTAGTAAGAAACATCCTGTTCCATATGTGTTCTTAGCTTCACCAGGTGTGAAACATGTCTGTCCATAAAGAGCAGCCTGTTGGTCACCAGCGATACCAGCTATTGGAATCATAACTCCATTGATGTTTGTCTCGCCATATACTTCAGAAGATTTCTTTACTTCTGGAAGCATGGATTTAGGAATGTTCATTTCTGCAAGAAGCTTGTCGTCCCACTTAAGATCTTTGATATTGTAAATCATAGTTCTTGAAGCATTCGTGTAGTCTGTAGCATGTACTTTACCTTCGGTGAGCTTCCAAAGAAGCCAAGTGTCAACTGTTCCGAATAGTAGGTCTCCAGCTTCAGCTTTCTCTCTAGCGCCTTCAACATTGTCCAGAATCCATTTAATCTTTGTTCCTGAGAAGTAAGCATCAATCTGCAGACCTGTTGTTTCTCTGACATAGTCTCCTAGGCCTTTTTCTTTTAGAGCGTCACAGATACCTGATGTTCTTCTACACTGCCAGACGATTGCGTTATAAACTGGTTCGCCTGTATTCTTGTCCCAGACCACTGTTGTTTCTCTCTGGTTTGTGATACCGATGGCAGCAACTTCATCCGCTCTGACGCCTGAACGAGCCATAACTTCATTCAGAACACCATACTGTGATGACCAGATTTCCTTAGGATCATGTTCTACCCAACCCTGTTTAGGATAAAACTGAGTGAACTCCTTCTGAGCAACACCTACGATGTTCTGCTCTTTGTCAAAAATGAGACATCTGGAACTAGTTGTTCCTTGGTCAATTGCAATAACGTACTTTTTCATTTTGTACCCCCCTGGTAATTATTTGTATATAAAAAGCCACAAACTTAATAAGCTTGTAGCTTTCTCTATCTCTCTACTACAAATTCCACAAACTTTTGCTAGTTGTTGAAATTGCTGTTGCCCCCGAGTCGAGAGCGGAATATGCATCATCTTTGTCAATAATCAGACCTCCAGCGATAACTGGTGTCCTTGTCAGCAAAGAGATCTTTTTAATGATTTTGGGAATTACCCCAGGTAGAATTTCAAAGGCATCTGCATATGTGTATTCCATATGCTTTTTCGCTTTTTCAAGCGCCATGGAATCTAATACAAAAAATCTTTGAATCGTCATAAGACCTAATTCATTTGCAGCCTTTATGACATTGGATTTTGTAGAAATAATGCCATCAGCTTCTGTATAATCCTTGACATACCTAGCAGCGATTTCTTTATTCTCCAGACCTTCAATGAGATCCAGATGTACAAAGACGATTTTTCCGCTGTTTTTAGTTTTTTTAATTATACTTGGCAGATTGACTATATCTCCAAAAAGAATGAAAACAATTTTTATTTCTGATCTGCAAGCATCATCTAAACCAGGTCCATCCTTAGCAGCAGCTATTATTGGATACTGTTTAAGCATCTGAAATAAATCACTCCGCATACGATCTCCTAACGTAAAATTACTCATTTCACAAAAACAATCTGTTTTGTAACCCTTTACGGATATTTTAACATCTTTTTCGCATCAAGTCGAATAGAATTTCGATATAAACGTTAACATTTTATGAATAGTTTAACATTCAGGACTATGTGTTGCCATACTCATACTTCTAAAACACTTGAACGCCAAAGGAGTACACACTATACCTCCGTATAACATGTACTCCTTTGCCTATGTATTATTTAACATTCAATATTCTATTTTCTGGATAAGATCTGCTCTGCAAGCAGTAAATCCTCTTCTGTGGTGATCTTGATGTTCGTATAATCACCTTCATAGAGATACACAGGTCCATAATACGTTTCATAAACCATCGTGTCATCCGTTACAAGCTGTTTTTTAAGAAGCAGTTCCTTGTGACCATGAAGTATTTCCTTTGTATAAAAACACTGGGGCGTCTGAATCAGAAAATATCTGCTTCTATCAAGAGTTCCGCTTGAAAATCCGTCTTCACTCACACCTTTTATGGTGTCTTTCGGATGAACCCCACAGGCACAGGCTCTGTGTTTTCTTGTATATCGGATTCCTGATCGAATGGTCTCCTCTGATACCAAGGGCCTTACGCCATCATGGATCAGAACTATGGAGTCTTCATCAAGATCATTCACTTTCATGAGTCCATTGCGAACCGAATCCTGCCGTTCCTTCCCTGCATGAACTACAGAAAGCGGCTTATGAGGTTTAAATCCCAATGAATCAAAATGCGAAATATCTCTTTCGGGTAGAACCAGTACCATCTGATCAATTTCATCCACAGCATCAAATACCATAAGTGTTCTTACCAGTACAGGAATCCCGTCCAGTTCTAGAAACTGCTTGTGAATACTGCTACCCA
>DATIRH010000181.1:0-11345 GCA_035469845.1 Proteiniclasticum sp.
ATGATCAGAGTCAGTATCAATCCGGCAAAGCGAATGGTGTTGATTCTATTCATTTCCTCTGTGAAAAAGAAGTAGTACAGTCCCATGATCAGAATTGCGGGAGGGACTACGATGATCAGACTGGGCTTACTTTGCCAGAACCTCTCCTGCAAGTGTTTCAATGAGATACTTGCAAGCATTCCGATGGCAGCTGTCATGGCAAGTCTACGAAGCATTTCTGTCTCATAGATACCATCAATGTTTCTTTCATTCTGGATAATAAGAATAATCATCAGTGTGACCGAGAGAATTGCGGTGACGGGATATCTCATAAAACTGTCGCCAAGTCCTGCAAATTGTCCCTTTATTCTTTCTGTGAATTTCATGGTATCAGAAAACATCAGACCTTGTGATGTTTTCCTTTCACCTCCTTGATGTATAATAGGGATTTCTATTTATATTGTAAAACACTATAGCATTATATTAGTATCAAAATCATTGCAAAGATATCGAATGGGTAAATCTTCATGATTATTTAAATATTCAGACAAGGTTCCATCTGCAGGCAGTTTATAAATGACATCAAAAAAGCCCGTTGCTCCAATTAGCATGAAGCGACGGGCTTAAGATTACTTGAACTTTTTTCCCTGGATGAATACATGCTCCACCGTAAGGTCTTTCGAGAGAATGAGAAGATCCGCATCATAATTGAGTGCAATCTTACCTTTACTCTTCTCAGCGCCAATAAACGCTGCACCATTATACGAAGCCATTTTGACCACTTCGTGTAGTGGAAGGTCAGTATGTTCAAAGACATTTTTCACCGCTTTATCCATGGTGAGGATAGAGCCTGCCAGTGCTCCTGATGAAAGCCTTGCTGCACCATCTCTTGAAAAAACATCCTGTCCTCCCAGGCTATAGGTGCCATCAGGCATACCGCATGCCATCATGGCATCGGTGATCAGAAGGGTTTTTTCTGATGTCTTGATTTTATATGCGGTTCTAAGGGAAGGATAACTTACATGAATTCCATCTGAGATGGTTTCGGTTGTGATGTCTGAATCGAAAATTGCGCCAACAACGCCAGGACTTCTGTGCGTAAAAGGAGTCATCGCATTGAACAGGTGAGTGGAGTGGTTGACGCCTGCTCTGATTCCTTCCATAGCCTGGTCGTAAGTAGCCACGGTATGTCCCATGGATACATTGATGTCATTATCACGTAAGTAGGGTATGAGCTCGAGAGCACCATCAATTTCAGGTGCCATGGTAATGCTTTTAATCAGATCCGTATGTTCTCCCACCATTTCCTTAAAGGATCCCAATGTAGGTCTGATGACATAGTTCGGGTTTTGAGCCCCTATGGCATCTTCGCTTATGAATGGTCCTTCCAGATGGACGCCTCCGATGGATGCGCCGGATACACTTCCTTGGGCAACCTTTACGGCTTCCACAGCTTTTCTTATTTCTTTGACATCCACTGTCATTGTAGTTGGTAAAAATGTGGTGGTGCCATGTTCAGCAATGGTTTTTGAAATTATTTCAAGTGCTTCGAAAGTACCTTCCATGGTGTCGTGATTGCCGGCTCCATGAATATGGATATCGACAAATCCAGGAGACAGGTATCTTCCTTCGCCTTCTATGACTTCATCCTTAGAAAAATCCGGATTGAAACTCCTGATTTTACCATCCTTTATCTGGACAGACATTTTTTCTATCCTGTCAGTGAAAATCACCATAAAATCTTTAAATATCATATCTACACCTCTTATTTAGTATTGATTAAACTGATTTTTAACTTATATTTCATTATACATGAAAAATAAAAAAAATTTCCAGCTGTAAATGAATAATCTTCTGTCTCCTGCCTATAATAAACCATGTCAGGAAATGTGGAAACCGAAGGCCATTTAGATTATGATATAACTATGAAAAGAGTAGAAGATGATAAAGGGAGTAGTTATGGAAAGTTTAGAAGGTGTTGTAAAGGACATCATATTTCAGAATGAAGAAAGTGCCTTTTGCATTTTCAGAATAGAAGACGACAAGGATATACACATTGCTTTGGGTACGTTTCCCTTTATATCCGTAGGGCAGACCTATACATTGCACGGGGAATGGGTCGTTCATGCGACTTTTGGCAAACAGTTCAAGTGTGAAACCTATGAGGAGGTCATGCCGAATTCACTGAAAGGAATTGAGAAATATCTTGCATCGGGGTCCATTTCCGGAATTGGTCCCATAACAGCGAAGAAGCTTGTAGAAAAGTTTGGAAGTGATATTTTCGATATCATTGAAAATGATACGAAAAAGCTGATGGAGCTGGATGGAATCGGAGAAAAGAAAGTCAAACTGATCTATGATTCCTACATCAAAGGGCGAGAAGTGAAGAACATCATGGTGTTTCTTCAAAGCTACGGCGTAACGCCCAAGCAGGCACTCAAGATCTATCGCGTCTTTGGAAACGAGGCGATTGCGAAGGTCAGGCAGAATCCGTATGTTCTTTCTGAAGAAGTGCCTAGTATCGGTTTCAAGACTGCGGATGGAATTGCCAGAAATCTAGGAATCGAGATTGATTCACCGTTTCGTATACAAAGTGGAATCAGACATATTGTCAATGAGTACTGTGCTCAAGGAAGTACATTCATCCCAAAACCGGAACTTCTCGAAAGAGGGAAAGTGGTACTTGAAGTGCCGGAGATTCTGATTGACGAGAATATCATGCATTCGGTCATGACGAACAAGCTGGCATTGGAGAAAGTGGAAGAAGTTGAAGGAATCTTTGCGCTTCCCTATCTTTATGCAGAAGTATCAGTGACCAAAAGAATCTTGAGTCTCGCTTTGGACGAAGTGGACAATCTCAGACTTCCTGTGGAAGAATACATCAAAGATTTCGAAAAAGAAAACAACATTTCATTTCATGAAAAACAGATTGAAGCTATTGTTGGTGCTGTACAAAATGGAATTGAAATAATAACTGGTGGTCCAGGTACTGGAAAGACCACCATTATCAAGTGTATTCTAGAGATTTTTGATCGTGCTGGAAAGAAGGTGCTCATGGCAGCACCGACGGGAAGAGCGGCAAAAAGAATGTCAGAAGCTACAGGACGTGAATCTAAAACAATCCACAGACTAATCGATCTTGGGGTATCCACTGAAGATGATGAGGTCCTCTTTGATGAAGACCATACATTGGGCTGCGATGTTGTCATCATCGATGAAGCATCCATGATAGATGTGATGCTCATGAGCAATCTGCTTAAAGCAATCAAACCGAAGACAAGACTCATTCTTGTAGGAGATGTGGATCAGCTTCCTTCTGTGGGAAGTGGAAGAGTTCTGGAAGATCTTATTGAAAGTACGGCTTTTAAAGTGGTGAAACTTCAATTTATCTACAGACAAGGCAAAGAGTCTTACATCACGACCAATGCACATAGGATCAATACAGGTGAGATGCCTCAGTTAAATGCCAAAGACAGTGACTTTTTCTTCATAAACGGGACCAGGCCAGAGGAGTCTCTTGATACGCTTGTGGAACTGATCACAAGCAGATTACCCAAGTTCAATAAGAATTGGGACAGAGTGAAAGATTTTCAGGTGCTGACACCCATGAGAAAAGGAGAACTTGGTGTGCATAATCTGAATCGTGTACTCCAGAAGTCTTTGAATCCTCATAACAAGAGTTATGACTTTACCGTATTTCAGATCGGAGACAAAGTCATGCAGACAAAGAATAATTACATGATTAAATGGAAAAAAGTGAAAAGAGTATTTGGAGAACCGCCAGAAGGTCAAGGCATTTTCAATGGCGATATCGGGTATGTCACAGCAATCAACACCGAAGACGCGACAGTTTCAGTGCTTTTCGATGAGGATAAAATCGTGGAGTTCGAAGCACAGGATCTCGATGAACTTGAGCTCGCCTACGCTGTGACCATTCATAAGAGTCAGGGTAGTGAGTTCAAAGTGGTTATCATTCCAGTGTTCATGGGGCCACCACTGCTTATGAGCAGAAATCTCATTTATACAGGCGTGACTAGGGCAAGAGAACTTCTGGTACTTGTGGGTTCGAAAAAAGCGCTAAGTTACATGATCAGAAATACAAAAACCTATGAAAGACATACATCCTTAAAATACAGAATTTTGAGTGTGCTTGATAATGTCACCATTGATTAAAAATTAATAGGAAGAAAATTCGGGGGTACTTATGAAAACAGAAAAGAAAATTGAGCTTTTAAATTGGTATGAGACTTCTGCGGAGAAAGCGATCAACATGAAAACTGTTCCATACATGGGTATTGGGCCAGTAAAGGACCTTGTAGAAAAAGTGCTGAAGGAAGGCGGCAGGGTCCTTTACATAACAGGTGAAGACAAGGAGAAGGCGCTCATTGTCAAGGCAATGAGATCTCTCGGATTTGACTCTATTTCCGTCCATCAGGATCTTGAAATCAATGAAAAGGAATCCCTTGTGATCTGTGATTATCTTCAGGCCTTAAGGGTCAGGGAAGAATATGAGCTTGTGGTTTATGATGATGTGAATTCATTTCCTATACATAAAAAACCTGAAATGCAGCATCTGATCGGATTTATTTATCCTCGCTGCAGGAAGGTTATTGCCTATTCATTTGAAACTGTATTCATGGGAATGGACGTAATTGAAATACCGATGGAAGGTAAAAGCGGTTTTGTTTCAGAACCTCGTATTTTAGAAACCAGATTGAATCTGGAGGAGTTTGTTCCTACGTCGGTGTATGAATATCTACTCTGGTTTGTGTTTGAAAAGAAAAATGTGCTCTTTTTAACAACAAACAAGAAAGTCAAAAAGAAAGTTGCGCGATTTTTGACGAAAATCGATGAGAGTCTTGAAAACTGCATATATGATGTGGATGAGATCGGTACTAAAACCATGAAAGAGCTTTGTAATGATCATACTGAATCTCACATATTCATCACGGATGATTTAGATGATCATCTGGACATGGAAACGAATTTTGAGATTATCATACACGGAGCTGATGAAAGCAGGTATTCTTATCGCGAACTGATATTTCTGTGCCTGAGAAGTGGTTACTATGATGAACTGAATGGTGAAGTACTTATGCTTTGCCAGAATGTTACAAGAGATATTGAAAAGACAAGAGATTTAGCAAGACATTTCAACAAGGTGCTATGGGATGAAGGGTTTGAATAGAATAACCGAGTTCTTTTATCCGATGCTCAAATGTCCCATCTGCCAGACATTTAATGAGGGGCTCTGTATAGCTTGCAGAGCCTCCTTTAAGTCATATGACAATGGACCCCTGACGCAGGAAGAAAAGGGGGTATCCCTCTACATTCATCAGGAAGCTGTGAAAACATTGGTTTCCAACTTTAAGAAGAAAGTTATATATTCTGCCGGAGACGCGATGGTTATGCTTTTTCTGGAGAAATTATCAGTGGAAGTGGAGTCCTTTGATTTTATAACTTATGCACCTTCTTCACTGACATCTGTGAAAAAACTAGGGTTTGACCACGGTGCGTATCTAGCAAAAGGAATTGCACAGGAGCTTAAAATTCCTGTGACAGCGCTTTTTAAACCATCAGACAAAGAGCAGAAAGTGCTTGAGCGAGATGAACGGGTTGAAAATGCAAAGAAAATATCTTTTATAGACAAAAAGATTTGTGGATTGAGAGGGAAGCGTGGACTTGTAGTTGATGACGTATTTACGACTGGCAGCACGGTGTTTCATTGTATTGAACTCATGAAAAGAGAAGGCGTTTCGGGTAAATACATCACCTTATCCAGGATTTTGTAGAATAAAGTACACAGATAATTAAAAGGTTATTTTATGCGAATGACTTGATTAATCAAAACAACATCGTTATAATTGGTAAATGAAAGTTATGTTTGTAGTTGCTCAAGGGTAACCTTGAAAGTCCATGCCAGTTGCAGGCAAAAGGATCCACGTAAGTCAGTCAAAGTGCTGGCAATCATGGTGCAGCTTAGAGGTGAGTCCTGCCAGAAATGAGAGGGTTAGTAGTGAGAGGTTAAATCCGGGTAGCAAAAGCTCCAGCAGGCGAGTGTGGGGTCAAATACTAGGTCAAGTAACTTTCGGCACGTAAGTGCAATTGAGCAGCCTTTGGCTGCTTAATTTTTTTTGGCAATAACTTTAATAATAGAATAGAATTCGTCTGATATTTAGGATTATAATAGTATGGAGAATAAAACAGAAAAAATAGTGGAGTATAAGGTGAGGATATGAAAAAGATTTTAATTTCTTTATTTTTAATATATTCAGTCTTACCGAATATTCATTTTCGGTATATCTCGAAGAAGGTAATGAAAAATATATCTGCTGGAGACAAGCGGGTTGCACTAACCTTTGATGATGGTCCAGATCCCAGGTATACTCCTCAGTTATTGGATGTTTTGAGAAAAAATGATGTGAAAGCGACTTTCTTTGTTCTTGGGGAAAAAGCGAAAAATAATCCGGAACTTGTAAGGCGAATAATGGAAGAAGGCCATACAGTTGGTCTTCATGCCAATAAGCATATCTGTGCACCTTTTTATTCCTATAAGACGATAAAGAACGATATTTTTACATCTCACACCCTATTGAGTAACATGGGGATAAAGGTTGAACTGTATAGACCGCCCTGGGGACTCGTGAATTTAGGTTCGTCAAAACTGATCAGACAGTATAGATTCAAACCCGTTTTATGGTCAATACATGCTTCAGACTGGAGCAGGTATGTGGATGAGAAGCATATTGGAAAGACACTGGCAGAAAAAGTGAAACCTGGTGATATTATACTTCTGCATGATGGAAGAGGAGCTGAGAATGCACCTCAAAGAACCATCAATGCATTGAAATCTGCCATTCCTATCATGAAGAGTCAGGGGTATCATTTTGTGAAACTAGTAGATGAACATACGAATACTTCAGTTCAAGGAGGAAAGTCATGAGATTATTGAGCCGAATTATATCAGCTTATGATAGAAAAATTGTAAAGCTTCAAGGATGGAAAGCAGTTCCTGGAAGTACTTTGGGGTTTCTATACTTGGTTCCGCTTAAATATAAAGGCAAACCTGTCATTATTGAAGATGGAACAGTGATTAAAAAAGGAGATCTGTATTATCAGATCCATATCATCAACGATAATTTATCAAATCTTGATACCAGCCCCGAAAGCCTGTTCAATATGATGAATGAAGAACTGAAGCTTGTCGGTGAACATATGAAAAAAGAAGAGAATGCAGATTACAAAGCTGTATTAGCAGTGACGCTTCTTCATAAATTAGTAAGAAAAGTAGGATTTACAGTCAATGAAATTGATAATCCCATAGAAAGGAAACTTGTTTCACTCGGAGAAAATATTCTCCGGGCAGCGCTGAGAAAAGAAAAAGACAATGGCCCAAAGAAAAAACGTGTTGCGAAAAAATGTTGGATATCACGTGATCAGATTCTCAAAATCAATAATTGAAGTACATAACAAAAACCTTCCTTTATAGGGAGGTTTTTATTATGCAGCAGATTCTATAGGGGGTTTATATAAAATCTGTTTAATAAGTTAGGACATGATGATGGAACTTGTTGTATTCTGTACTAAATATTAAGCTGGTTGTTATATTATTATTTAATGAAAACGCTTAGAAGAAATTATTTCTAATCGGCTAAGAATATTGGAGAAAATGAATTTTAATTATGAAATATAATGATGATCGGGAAAATATCTGTAGTATAAAAAAATATTTTAAAACTAATACTGTCCTGAATAATGGTACAATGCAATTAATAATTGTACAATTGTATTATATCTGTACCAAATATACCCTAATTTGTGCGAAATTCAGGTGTTTTTCATAAAACAGTATTAAATTTAATAAAATGATCTATCTTATATTAATTACCAATAATAAATATTATTGATTAGGTATTAACAAAAAGAGAAAGTTGTTGTATAATGAATTTGAGAGATAAAACAGTTGGTCAATAAATAGGGTAACTGTTATAAAATATTAGGAGGAATTCAAATGCATACAGAATGGCAGGGATTTGTTCAAGGTAATTGGCAAAATGAGATAGATGTCAGAGATTTTATTCAGACAAATTACAGTT
Source organism: Proteiniclasticum sp. (assembly GCA_035469845.1). Lineage (GTDB taxonomy): Bacteria > Bacillota > Clostridia > Clostridiales > Clostridiaceae > Proteiniclasticum. Next base: position 8,076 of record DATIRH010000181.1, read on the forward strand.
TATACGAGGGAGATGAGTCTTTCCTTGCGGGTCCAACAGAGAGCACATTGAAGGTCTGGAAAAAATCCAGTGAACTGATCGTAGAAGAAATCAAGAAAGGTGTTCTTGGAGTAGACGAAGAGAATATTGCAGGAATCAACAATTTCAAACCAGGATATATTGATAAGGAACATGAATCAATCGTAGGGCTTCAGACTGATGCTCCACTAAAAAGAATCATTAATCCCTATGGCGGATTCAGAATGGTTGAGCAGTCACTGGAAGCATATGACTTTACAGCTTCAGACTCAATCCTGAAAGAATTCCCTAAATATAGAAAGACACACAATGAAGGCGTATTCCACGCATACAACAAAGAGATGAGGGCTGCGAGAAGAACAGGGCTCATAACAGGACTACCTGATGCTTATGGAAGAGGAAGAATCATAGGAGACTATCGAAGAATAGCTCTTTACGGTATAGATAGACTAATTGTAGAAAAGAAAAAGGATCTTGAAAATCTTACTGGACCTATGCTTGATGATCTGATCAGACAACGAGAAGAAGTAAACGAGCAGATTAATGCACTTGGTGAAATGAAGAAAATGGCTGCAAGCTACGGGTTTGATATTTCAAATCCAGCTAAAAATGCACATGAAGCAGTTCAGTTTGTCTATTTCGGATATTTAGCTGCTGTAAAAGAAAATAATGGAGCAGCAATGTCACTGGGTAGAACAAGTACATTTATCGACTGTTACATAGAAAAAGACTTAAAGGCAGGAATTCTTGATGAAGCACATGCTCAGGAACTTATCGACCAGTTCGTCATAAAACTGAGACTAGTAAGACATTTAAGAACACCTGAATATGATGATCTGTTTGCTGGAGACCCTACATGGGTTACAGAATCCATCGGAGGACTTGGACTGGACGGTAAAGCGCTGGTTACCAAATCATCTTTCAGATTTATGCATACACTGATCAATCTTGGTACAGCACCTGAACCTAATATGACTGTATTGTGGTCACAGAATCTTCCAGAGAATTTCAAGAAATTCTGTGCAGATATGTCCATACAGACAGATTCAATACAGTATGAGAATGACGATCTGATGAGACCAATCTACGGAGATGACTATGCAATTGCCTGCTGCGTTTCTGCAATGACTTTAGGAAAGCAGATGCAGTTCTTCGGTGCAAGATGTAATCTTGCGAAATCTCTTCTCTATGCGCTTAACGGTGGTGTAGATGAAAAGTCAGGTGCAAAAGTCATAGAAGGCATTGAACCCATCAATGATGAAGTTCTTGATTATGAAAAAGTACTGGCAAATTATTCTATAGTCCTGGAATATGTTGCAGGGCTTTATGTAAACACAATGAACATCATTCACTACATGCATGACAAATATGCTTATGAAGCAGGCCAGATGGCGCTTCATGATACAAAGATCGGTAGACTGATGGCCTTCGGAGTTGCTGGATTATCAGTTGCAGCAGATTCACTTTCAGCAATTAAATTTGCAAAAGTTATGCCAAAGAGAGATGAAAGAGGACTTACTTCAGATTTTGAGATCGAAGGAGATTTCCCTAAGTACGGAAATGATGATGATCGCGTAGATGAACTTGCGGTAAAGCTGGTTGAAAAGTTCTCGGAAGAGCTGAAGAAGCATGCAACCTATAGAGATGCAAAACATACATTGTCAGTTCTCACCATTACATCAAACGTTGTTTATGGTAAGAAAACTGGTTCAACACCAGATGGTCGTAAATTAGGAGAACCCTTTGCACCTGGAGCAAATCCTATGCATGCAAGAGATATGGAAGGTGCTTTGGCATCCCTTAACAGTGTAGCCAAGATTCCATACTGTGATACTTGTGAAGACGGTGTTTCTAATACATTCTCCATCGTACCTGATGCATTGGGTAAAACAGGCGAAGACAGAATCAAAAACCTGGCTTCTGTACTGGACGGATACTTTTCACAGGATGCACATCATCTGAATGTAAATGTATTTAACAGATCGAAACTGGAAGATGCCATGGAGCATCCAGAAAAATACCCTACACTGACCATCAGAGTTTCGGGCTACGCTGTAAACTTCAACAGACTATCAAGAGAACAGCAGATGGAAGTAATTTCTAGAACATTCCATGAAGTAATGTAAGAAGTACGACTAAGAACATAATGATTTAAACAAGGAGTGAGGGCTTTGAAAGGTAGGATACATTCAATTGAAAGCATGGGACTGGTGGACGGACCTGGAGTAAGAACAGTAGTGTTTATGCAGGGATGTAAATTAAGATGTCTTTATTGTCATAATCCGGATACCTGGCTTATGGGTGATGGAAACCAGGTAGAAGCTCAAGACCTTGTTAAGAAGATAAAGAGATATAGACCTTATTTTGAGAAATCAGGAGGTGGCGTCACTTTCTCAGGCGGTGAGCCACTTCTGCAACCGGAATTTCTACTTGAAAATCTGAAATTATGCAAAGAGATGGGTATACACACTGCCTTAGACACTGCAGGATACGGATTTGGAGAATATGATGAAATTTTGAGCTATACGGACCTTGTTCTTTTTGATATAAAGCATGAAGACCCTAAACAGTATCTTTTTGTCACTGGTCAGAAAGAAGATAAATCAAAGAGATTTTTAGAAGCAGTTCAGGAAGCTGGCACTAAGATGTGGATCAGACATGTGGTAGTTCCCGGAATTACAGATGGAGAAGATCACATAAAAAATCTGGCTGTAAAAATCAAAGGCCTAAAGAATGTGGAGAAAGTGGAACTTCTGCCCTATCACACCATGGGTGAGAACAAATATGATGTGATGAATATGAAGTATAAACTGGAGGGCGTAGAGGCCATGGACAGAAAGCGCAACGAAGAGCTGACTGAACTTCTGCTTCGAGAACTTGGTGAAGACTTCTATGTCAGACAAGAAGAGGGGAATGAGAAAACCTACATTCAGCGAATCGGATAATTATAATACTATGGGGAGTATCAATATGATGTGTTCATATTGAAACTCCCCATTTAAATAGATATTGAGATAAGAAAAAGCACCAGGCAAATGCCTGGTGCTTTATTATGGATTTTACTCCTCAACCTCAAACTGGTCCTTGCCAACTCCGCAAAGTGGACATACCCAATCTTCTGGTAGATCTTCGAAACTAGTTCCTGGAGCAATACCGTTGTCTTCATCACCAACAGCTGGATCATAAACATATCCGCATACTAAACATACGTAACTTTTCATCATATTTCCTCCTATTTCTTATAAAGTGTTA
>DATIRH010000182.1:0-3011 GCA_035469845.1 Proteiniclasticum sp.
TTTTCAATGCAGCCACCTATTTAGGCGTAGAAGGGAAAGAGATTGCAAAATATGCTGACACCATTTCTTTATGCCTTTCAAAAGGTCTCTGTGCACCAGTAGGTTCTGTAGTTGCTGGTTCAAAAGAATTCATCCATGAGGCAAGAAAGAACAGAAAGATACTAGGCGGAGGCATGAGACAGGCTGGTATTATTGCTGCTGCAGGACTGGAAGCCCTGGAGATGAGAACCAGACTGAAGGAAGACCATGAAAATGCAAGGTACTTTGGTGATATGCTGGATAAAATCCCAGGAATCCATGTCCACAAAGATGCCATCAAGATCAATATGATCTTCTTCAACATTGAGAAATCGAATTTCGATGAGGACCATTTTGTTTCCTATCTGAAGGAGAAAAACATTCTCATCAACGGTCAGGACGGAGGTCTCTACCGCTTTGTGACCCACTACTACATCACACGTGAAAGAATTGATGCAGTACTGGCCATTCTTGAGGAATATTTCAGATAGAAAATTGAAAATATGGCTTAATTGTGGTAATATGATTAAGTTCAGCAGTGATAGCTCAGCTGGATAGAGTAATCGGCTACGAACCGATCGGTCGGGGGTTCGAATCCCTTTCACTGCACCATAACCAATGAAATCCTTAGGGTTTCATTGGTTTTTGTTTTATTACAATAAAACTCAGGAAGCTGAAAATCTGTTCCTAAAAAGCATTTCCTGTATTTTACTTTGCCATGATGAAGTTCATCTTGTGCTACAATATTTCTTGTATATGAGCCAGAAACTTATATATAAGACAGAATAAGCAAAAGGAACGGTTAACTACATTGAATAAACTTTGGACAAATGATTTTAAAATTATCACCATCGGGTCCGTCATCTCCATGCTCGGTAATTCTGTAGCGGGATTTGCCATCGGACTTCTGGTACTTGATTATACCCAGTCAACACTCCTGTTTTCACTCTTTATGGTGATCTACAATCTGCCTAAGATTATAGCTCCCCTTTTCGCTGGCCCCTATCTGGACCGATTTTCAAGAAAGAAAGTAATCTATACCCTGGATTTTTTCTCATCCGCGGTTTTCTTTGTGATGTTTCTACTGCTCAGGGCTGAGTGGTTCAACTATCCTGTATTTCTTGGAATCGTGCTTCTGATCGGGACCATTGATGGAATCTACAGTGTAGCCTACGAAAGTTTCTACCCGAATCTCGTATCGAAAGGAAACTTCTCGAAAGCCTACTCCATTTCCAGTATGCTTTATCCTCTTGCCGCTTTCATGGTTCCAGTGGCTTCCTTCATCTATATTTCCACAGGGTCTGCTGCACCGCTGTTTGCATTCAACGCAGTGACATTTTTCATCGCAGCCATCTTCGAGACTAGAATCAAATACGAAGAAACCCATATGGAAGAAAATCAGAGCGAGAGCAAAGGCTTCAATATGATTTCCTATAAAGCGGACTTCAAAGAAGGTATCGCCTATATGAAGCAGGAAAAAGGACTTCTTGTCATCACTGCCTACTTCTTCATCACCATGTTCGCAGGTGGCGGAATACATATCCTCCATCTTCCCTTCTTCAAAAACAATCCTGAACTCTTCTCCCATATCCCGATCAACGTGGTGACCTTATATACCATCATCAGCAGTTTCGGTGTTTTAGGACGACTGACGGGAGGATTCATCCATTACAAATACAAGTATCCCGTAAACAAGAAATTCATCATCGCCCTCGTGGTCTATACGACCATCGCTCTACTTGAAGCTTTCAATCTATACTTCCCGGTTCCACTCATGATGCTGAGCTTCTTTGTCATCGGAATCATGGGCGTCACATCCTTTAACATAAGGATCTCCGCTACCCAGTCCTATGTTCCGGATCTGAAAAGAGGCCGATTCAATGGAACCTTCCAGATGATCGTCTCCGCAGGAAATATCATGGGACAGCTTCTGGCAGGAGTTCTTGGTGAGATCTATCATGAAAGACATATCATCATGATGTTCATGGCCATAAATCTTCTTGCAGTTGTCTTCATCATGTACAACAAAAGAGAGCATGTTAAAAAGATCTATAATAGAAGAGTTTAACTCTTCTGCTATAGATCTTTTCTTTGCTTCAATGAGAAAATAAAACTGAATCTTGTACTGTATTTGAGAATCAGATATAATCACATCATATATATTTCTCTATAAATAATCCCTGTAAATATCTTCGCAATCGATTGGCCCACATAGGAATATCAATCATTATAAACGTACAGATCACTATATACTTATAATGATTATTTTAATGATGAACAGGAGGGTGCTATGTTTGAAATCATGCAAATCAATCCTGAGTTAACGCTGGAAATCAGACAAAAAGTGCTGAGACCCTATCAAAGTGTCAATGACTGTATTTATGATACGGACTACAAAGAAGGTTCCTTTCATGTTGGTGCATTCCATGATGGAACACTAATAAGCGTTGCATCCTTCTGTGTTGAAACGAATCAGGAACTGCCCATGGAAAACCAATACCGATTGCGGGCGATGGCGACTCTGGAAGAATATAGAAGACTTGGTGCTGGGAGGCAGGTTGTAAAGTACGCCGAGGAAATTCTTAAAGAATATGGCACTGATTTATTATGGTGTATGGCTCGGACAAAAGTGCAGGCCTATTACTGCAGCCTGGTCTTTGTAGCCCACGGGGAAGTATTTGATTATCCGCCGATAGGTCCTCATATCATCATGTACAAATTCCTGAAATAGTGTCTTGGATCTATAAGGTTCATGATGCTTCTCCAAATTTTCATAAAGAACATCGACTTCTATTTTTCCCCCAAATTCTTATTACACAATATCCCATATCATAGCTTCATTCCCATGATTAAAGGGGATTCAAACGAATCCCCTTTATAATTTCCTTATTTTCCTTATCTGTTCCCGGAAAAATACTTTTCAATTTTTCCGATGAGTTTTTCCATATCCACGATATCCTGTTTAAGCTCCTCCGAGTTCACCACAGGCATGC
>DATIRH010000183.1:0-9825 GCA_035469845.1 Proteiniclasticum sp.
GCTTTTCTTTTTTCTGGGAGAACGTGTCCCTTAAAATCATCTGGTGAGCCTTGGATAGGGTCATTGACTATAGTTTCATCTATGATTAGGTTAAGGACCGATACTCTGTGGATACAGGCAGACCAAGCTTGGATCCACACAGGTCTTTGTAACCCATTGAAACACAAAATTATCCTTGAAATACAGCTTTGTCTACAGACTGGGACTTCATTTTGAAGTCTCTTTTTGTGGCAGGAGTTTTAAATAGAGACATGGATCTGTTGCAGCTGGAGAAGGAATCTTTGTTTTCATTCTTGACATACATAGAACCTCGATGTATTCTAATCATAGAAGGTCTATGTATAGACGAAAAGGAGGATGTCCGATGAATTTTGATAAGAATCTTCTGGGAGGGACCACAGGGATGCTCCTGTTATCTCTTCTCTCAGACAAAGATATGTATGGCTATGAGATCATCAAAGAGCTGGAGCTTCGCTCCGACAGTTCTTTCCAGTTCAAGGAAGGAACGCTGTATCCGGTGCTTCATAAGATGGAGAACATGGGGTGGCTGAAATCCTACCAGTCCAAAGGTGATGCAGGCAGAGCAAGGAAATACTACCAGATCACGGTGAAAGGAAAAAAGCAGCTGGCTCTTGAGAAAGAGCAGTGGGAAGTCTTTACGGAATCTGTGGAGAAGGTTGTGTTTGGTGGACAGTATGAGCTGGCAAGGTAAAGAAGCGTATCTGAGGGAAGTGCTTTCTCAGGTGAAGTTCTCCTATGATCATGAGCCCATATATAAGGAACTGACAAGTCATCTGGAAGAGCGGGTGGAGGAATATCTTTCTCAAGGATACGAAAAAGAGGAAGCCGAAGAAATGGCCCTGGAAAACTTCGGGAACCCAGTGGAAATCGGCAAAGCGCTGAACAAAGAGCATAGTCCGCTTCTTGGCTGGGTCCATTTCTTATCCAGTACCATGGCGGCAATAGCGATGGGTGTTCTTATCCTGGCCCTATTCGCCCTGACTTTTGCCATTCTTGACAGCAAATCAGGAGATATTCCGCGTGAAGATATTCTCCGCAGGATTGAAGTGGATGAAAAAGTGAGAATCGATGACAGAATCATCCATTTTGATGAAGTCATCGTTGAAAAAAACGGGGATTTGAGTATCATCTACAATACCCTTCTGACGAGAGACTTCGGCTCCTCTGGCTACACCTCCGGAAAAATCGGCACCATCCTGGATGAAACGGGTCAGGATTATTTCTTCAGCTCGGGGCAGGGTTCCATCGGTGGCATCTTCTCAAGAGGGCGACATACCGTTCATGGCTTCCCGGAAGACGCCGAAAAACTCATCATTGAATATGACTACTACAACAGGTACTACAAAGTGGAGATTCCGCTGAAGTCAGGTGTGGCCTATGAATAGAAAGAGAAAGATTCTGAGGAATATTATTTTCATAGCCATTTTTATCTCTTTTGCTTTACTGTCCGGAATGTTCTATATTGACCCGGTGGCAGCTTATAGGGGATCTGAGAGAAGTATCCATTATGGTCCCTCGGAAGTGGTTCATGTGGAGGACTTTTCCGGTGGAAAATACTTTCTGGGGAAATACGACAAGTGGATTTCATGCAATATCATCCAAAAATCTATGGGTGTCTTCTGGAGTGCTGGGAGCTATGTCACTGGTACAGAAATCAGCTATGACCATCCTATTTACTATGAAGCCCAGTACGGTCAGCCCAACGCCAGAGCCTATGGCATCCGTCATGATGAAAGCATCACGAAAGTGGATGTGCATCTCATGGATGGAACGATCATATCTCAGGAGGAGTTTCATGAGGACATGTTCCTTCTCACTTGGGAGAGTGAATTTGAGTTTCGAAAGATTGTCGCCTATGATGATGCCGGAACGGTGGTTTTTGAGGAGGAGAGACTACAGTACTGATTATGCAGGCTATGTGTAATCATACTGTTGTTACTGTCATATTAGTAAAGGAACCTCGCTGGAGGTTCCTTTATGTCGTTCTATAAGAAAATTGTGAAGTAAGTCACTCTGAATTATTGTGGAAAATTGACTATAACCTATAAATTAGTTTAGGCGTTTTCTTTCCGTCTGAGATCAATGAATCGACTTCAGTGAAAACAGTTGCACCTAATCTGAAATAGAATCCTCTTGCATCGGGACTGGTTATAATTGTAAATTCGGTGATGCCAAGCTTTCTGGATTCTTCCAGAGCATGATTCCATAAGATTCTGCCATATCCTTTTCCGATAAACGCAGGTTCTATAAACAGATACTCTAAGGAGACTTCACTGTCACTTTGCATGATTCCATAGAAACCGACTATTGTTTCATTGTCCTTCAGCATATAAGTTGGATGGTCGGCTATGAATTCTTCTGTAATCAGGTATATTCTTTTGAACTTTTCCATGAAATCGGTACTATAGCCCCAGTAGGATTCCGATCTCACTTCCAGACCAGCTAATAGATCTGCATCCTTTGGTGATGCACTTACGATTGTATGCATGAGATAACCTCCCATAGTTTAAAATTATATCCATAGAAATGCTACAGTGATAAAAATAAACGGATCATTTAGCACAAGTGGATACATGAGCAGACAGGATAGACCTGCTTTTATCCAATTAAATTTCATATAGTCTTATTATATCATACTTACCACAAAAGAAGGGCGATGCTACGGAAAATCCATAAGCGCTGGTCTGATCGAACCGATCTTATCAACAATGCCTTTGGAAAGCTGTGGATAAAACCACAGCTTTTCTGCATATCAGAGGGACTGAAGTTCAGGAGGAATAAATATAGACAGAATATTCCGGTGCTGGTTATCCACAGATTGTGGATAAGTTATCCATTTCTATGGATAACTATTGTCAACTGAAAACTTATACACAGATTTTCTTCGTAAATGATGGTGGTATAACCGGATTTTAGAAGAATAGAAGTTCATTGAATACCACAATGTGAATTGTTCACTTAAAATTAGTCGTTTCTTAATGGAAAATTTCATTTGAAAACAGCTTATACTCTATAATTAGAAGTATCAACATCTCCACAAAAGAGATTGTAGAATGAAGTCTGAAAGGAATGAATAAAATGAACAAAAAAATCATTGCCATAATCTTAGCTATATTTACTATGAGCATACTCGCTTCATGCGCAGCAGAAGAAGTGGATGGAGAAGCGAAAAATCCGGATGATGCCATAACACTGGGATCCTTCGTGGATACTGAGGGAGGAATCCTTGGGAACATGCTTCTTCTTGCACTGGAAGATGAGGGATACCTGATCGATGATAAAGTACAGTTCGGAACACCGGATGTGCACAGAAATGCGCTTCTTCAGGGGGAGCTTGATCTGGGCATCGATTATACAGGAAATGGTCAGTTCTACTCTGAAGGCATCGAGGAAGATGTCTGGAGAGACAAGGATGCAGGATACGATGCGATAAAAACCTATGACGAAGAAAACAACCAACTGATCTGGATGAAGCCGGCCAATGCGAATAATACAGAAGCCCTGGCTGTGAAAAGAGATTTTGCTGAAGCGAACAATCTGACAACCATGGAAGATTTTGCAGACTATGTAAATGATGGTGGAGAAGTGAAACTGATCACATCCCAGCTTTTTGCAGAAAAGGAATCAGGACTTCTAGGGATGGAGGCAGGATATGGCTTTAAACTTGAGCCTGATCAGATGATTTTACTTCCTCATGGAAATACGGCGGAAACACTGAAAGCGCTTGCCAACGGTACTGATGGAGTCAATGTGGCACTTGCCTATGGAACCGACGGATCCTTAGCGGATCTTGATCTGGTCCTTCTGGAAGACATCCTGTCCATTCCTCCAGTCTATGAACCATCAGCGATTATAAGAAAAGAAGTCTTAGACAAATACCCGGAGGTTCAGGAAATTGTGGAAAGCATATTCGGACTTCTTAATAAAGAGAATCTGCAGCAGATGAATAAAGAAGTCATTGTGGATGGATTATCTCCAAGAGATGTGGCAGAAACCTTTCTTAAGGAAAATGGGATTTTAGAGTAATACTGCAGACGGAAAGAAGGCATATTTTGGGAAAGAACATCGACAAACCTCAAGCGGTTTACAGCTTAATTGCATTATTTGCATTGATCTTCATGAAAATTGTGGAGGTCAAACCCAACAGAATTGTGAGCGGAGAAAGATTTACTGCGTATGAATTTATAGGATGGCCTGTCCTCTTAGTAGGAACAGGCTTTCTTCTGATTGCGGTTTTATCTCTTTCCACCTGGAAAATGAAAGGCCTCATGACTACTCTGACTGGGGCCTTTCTCTTTACGTTTTTTTTGTATCTTATGGGCCTCAGCGGACAGGTGGCAGCTTCTGGCAGTAACTCAATAAGAGTGAGCTTTTCCATGGGATTCTACATTCTTCTTCTGATGATCTATCTTCTTTTTGGTCATGTCATGGCGAAAAAGGACAACTACCTGACTCTTGAGAAGGGCATTGCGCTACTGATTTTCATCAGTGTGATTGTTTTTGTTTATTCGGGTTTATTTGACGGGTTCTCGATTCTGAAAGAATATGAGATCAAAAAGAATCAGTTCATGGACAGTCTTACGACCCATCTCTTTCTTTCTCTGGGTTCAGTCACCGTTGGAAGCCTCATTGCGATTCCACTCGGATACCTGGCCTACAGGCGAAAGAAACTGGAAAGCGCCGTCATGGTGCCACTGAGCATCGTGGAGACCATACCGAGTCTATCGCTCTTTGGTATTCTTCTGGTTCCTCTTGCGGGTCTTGGTCGGATTGATTTTTTCAGATCCCTTGGGATAAGCGGTATAGGATGGGCACCAGCCTTTGTGGCACTGACCCTATATACACTGCTGCCCATTGGAAGAAATACCTTAGTCGGGTTCACGACGGTGGGAAGAGACGTCATTGAAGCGGCACAGGGCATGGGGATGAGCAGAAAACAGATTTTCAGAAAGATCGAGTTTCCCCTGGCACTGCCCATCATCATCACAGGTGTGAGAATCGCCCTTGTTCAGACCGTCGGCGGAGCGGTTATTGCTGGGCTTGTAGGAGGAGGAGGACTCGGTACCTTCGTATTCCTGGGACTGGCAGAAGCTTCGCAGGATCTGGTTCTTTTAGGTGTCATCCCTATTGTATTATTGACATTGATATTGGATAAAGCACTGAAACTGGTCGTAGATCGAATCAGGAGGAGAAAATCATGATTAAGCTCGTAGATGTATACAAGAATTATGAAGGATATGAGGCTGTAAGAGGCATAACTTTCCATGTGAATGAAGGGGAGCTCTATGTTCTTCTGGGTCCTTCCGGGTGCGGAAAATCAACGACCTTAAGGCTGATCAACAGAATGGTGGACAGAACATCCGGAGATATCTTTGTGGAAGGGGAGCATGTGGACAAATTCCAGGTGGAATCTCTCAGAAAGAAGATGGGCTACGTCATCCAGAGCACAGGACTCTTTCCTCACATGAATGTGGAGGACAATATAGCGACAGTACCGCTTCTTCTTAAATGGGATGCGAAAAAAATCAGAGAACGAAGCACTGAGATGCTGAAACTCGTAGGTCTGGAACCTGAACTTTATGCCAAGAAGCTACCCAAAGAGCTCTCCGGGGGAGAAGCCCAGAGGGTCGGTGTTGCAAGAGCTCTGGCATCGGATCCCCATATTCTCCTCATGGATGAACCCTTCGGTGCAGTGGATCCCATCAGCAGACTGAGGCTCCAGAACGAATTCAAGGAGATCCAGAAGAAACTGAAGAAAACGGTGATCTTTGTTACCCATGATGTGGAAGAAGCGCTTCTCCTTGGGGATAAGATCTGTATCATGAGAGATGGAGAAATCGTTCAGGAGGGGACGCCTGAAGAAGTGATCCTGAAACCGAAAGACGCCTTCGTGGAAGACTTCTTCGGAAAAGAAGGTGCGCTTAGTCTTCTCACAAGATTTAAAGCGAAAGATCACAGTGAAGAAGTGAAAGCAGATGGAGAAGCTCTATCAGAGGACGCATCTCTTAAAGAGGCTTTGTCCGAAATGATTCTAAGAGGAGTAGATCGAGTGCCTCTGGAAAATGGAAGCTTATCCCTGCAGGGAATCATGGAAGTCATAAGAGGTGAGCATCAATGAAAAAAATAAAGGTGACTTATATTATGATCCTCCTTCTGGTTCTGCTTCTGGGTGCCATGCTCCTCTTTCCTGAGAGGTTTGAAGAGATCCTGACAGGTGTCTTCACGTCGAAATTCACCCAGAGTTCAAGAACGCCTCTTCCAGTGCTGTTCCTGGAACATCTGGAAATGGTGGTGATTTCAAGCTCCGCCGCCATTATTTTCGGATTCGCTCTGGGCATTTTTCTCACAACAAAGACTGGAGCTGAATTCAAGGAATCACTGCTGAAACTGGTCAATCTCGGCCAGACCTTTCCTTCTGCAGCACTATTAGCCATTGTGGTACCTATTGTGGGATATGGAATTAAAGGTGCCCTCATTGCCCTGTTCATCTACGCCCTGATGCCCATCGTATATAATGTGGTGGTAGGTATAGAAGAGGTGCCAGAGGATGTGGTGGAAGCGGCTAGAGGCATGGGCATGAGTGAGTGGGAAACCTACAGGAAAGTCAAGATTCCCCTGGCCATGAATGCCATACTCGGCGGTATAAGAACCTCCACTGTCATCAATATAAGTGCTGCAACTCTTGCAGCAGCTGCAGGAGCAGGAGGACTTGGCGTCCTTGTGGTCAATGGGGTGAAGACTTTCGATATGGTTCTAATTCTTATGGGTTCCATTCCTGTGACGCTTCTGGCGGTCATTGTGGAGCTGATTTTAGAACAGGTGCAGAAAAGAAATGTATACGCACAGTAGAAAACAGATATGAGATTCAGTCATACAGAAGGTTTTCGAACTTCAGTACAAAAGAAACTGCACATGTTAAAATAGAGAAAAATGACGAAAGGTGGACAATACATTATGCGATGGAGCTTAAATGAGCTATATGAATCCTTTGAATCAGAGGCGTTTGTAACGGATTCAAAAAGGATTCTTGAAATGATCGGAGAGGTGAACACTTTTGCTGGTGAAGCACTTATAAACAACGACAATGCAAAGGAAAAAGCGGAGAAATATCTTAATTACGATGAGAAACTTTCAAAACTGATTTCAAAAGTCCTCGGATATGCCAGCCTTACCATGGCTGTGGATGCAAGAAATGAGGTCGCCAAAGAGAATTATTCAAGAATCGCCATGAAACTCTCGGATCTTACTAAAGCGGAGGTTCTATTCACAAGATTTATCGATGAGATCGGAAATCTTCAGGAGCTTATAGACTCCAGTGCGTATCTCAAGGAGCATGAATTTATTCTCAAGGAACTCAAGAAGAATGCGAAGTATCTTCTGAGCAATGAGGAAGAGATTCTCATTTCCAAAATGTCCAACACCGGCTCAAAAGCATGGACCAATCTCCAGAATATCCTGACTTCCACACTTCTTGTGGATATTGAACTGGATGGAGAGATGAAGAAGATGCCACTGCCTGCAGTGAGAAATCTTGCTTATGACAAAGACCCTGAAGTGAGAAAGAAGGCCTTCGAAGCGGAACTTGCAGCTTACGAAAAAGTGGAGGAATCATCTGCCGCTGCCCTGAACGGGATCAAGGGGGAAGTTCTTACGGTTTCGGAGCTTAGAGGGTTCACGCATCCAATAGAGGAGACACTTCTTCAATCCAGAATGGAGAAAGAAGCCCTTGATGCGATGTTCATTGCCATCAAGGAATCCCTTCCTATGTTCAGAAAATATCTGAGAAGAAAAGCGGAGCTTCTGGGACATGAGAACGGACTACCATTCTATGATCTATTTGCACCCATGGGCGAAAGTCAGATGCACTTCACCTTTGAAGAGGCCATGGACTATATCGTAAAGAACTTCAATACATTCAGCACAAGACTGGGTGACTATGCAAGAAATGCTTATGAGAAGAACTGGATGGATGTGGAACCTAGAGACGGTAAAAGAGGAGGCGCATTCTGCTCCAATCTTCATGCCATCGGAGAATCCAGAGTCATGTCAAATTTTGACGGCAGCTTCAGCAACATGACCACCTTGGCCCATGAACTTGGCCATGGATATCATGGATTCAACCTGAAGGATGAAACGATTTTAAACAGCAGCTATCCGATGCCTATTGCAGAGACTGCTTCTATTTTCTGTGAAACCATCGTGGTCAATGCAGCGCTGAAGGAAATGGACGATCAGGAAGCCATAACTATTCTGGAACAGTCCATATCAGATGCAACTCAGGTTATTGTGGACATCTACTCAAGATATCTGTTTGAAACAAAGCTTTTTGAAACCAGAAAAGATCATCCTCTTTCAGTGAAAGAGCTGAAGAGCTATATGGTGGAAGCCCAGAAGGAAGCTTATGGTGAGGGACTTGATCAGGACGTGCTGCATCCTTACATGTGGCTCAACAAGACCCATTACTATTCCGCAGGTAGAAACTTCTACAACTTCCCGTATGCATTCGGTCTTCTGTTCTCCAAGGGGCTCTATGCAGTCTATCTGCAAAGAGGAGAAGAGTTTGTTCCTCAATATGACGAACTTCTCGCTGTAACAGGAAAGAAAGACATCAGAGAAGTTGCGAAGAAGATGAACATCGATGTGACCAAGCCTGATTTCTTCAGAGATTCACTAAAGATTGTGGAAACGAACATCGAGAAATTCCTTTCACTGACTGAAAAGTAAAAAATTCAAAAGTGAAAAGTGAAAAGTGAAAAGTGAAAGTTAATAGTCAATAGTAAGAGAATTACTTTAGAATCGAAAAGTAGAAACTGAAAAAGCAATCCCGGCAGGTGTTTCCTGCCGGGATTTTTAATTAGAAACATAACTGTCTCAGGATAATTCTAAAGCCATCATGTCTAACCATAATAGAGCTCTCGGAGAGTGGTTATTAGGAGATGTGCTGAAATTAAAAGAAAGCGAGCTTTTAACATATGAAACATTATTGTATGAAATTAAGATTACTTATGTTACATTAAGACAAACTGAAAATGTTTTAACTTCTGCTTTTTATAAGGCTCTGTATGAAACCTATGCAAATAAAAACGGTGTATCACTTGTTCAAATAAAGAACGGTAAGTTCAAAGAAAGCATATATCACATCCAGAACATCAATGCCTTACATAGCAATCTAAGAAGTTGGATACAGAAATTCAAAGGCGTATCAACCAAGTATTTAGCCAATTACCTGTACTAGTTTAAATGGCTGGAGTTTTTAAAGAGCGAAAAAAGAGCAGTGAAAAGCAAACAGCTTTAGATACATGCACATTCATCAAACTGCAATGTCAGAATAAAAGATTTTCAAGGAAGGAGGCCAGTTTACATTTAATAAAAGTTAGCTGTCTGGAATGTGTATTTCGCTCTTTATAACCAAAGTCTAAAATATCACTATTAACTTGAAGGAGGAATCATTTTGGAAGCACTCAGCATACTAATATATATCATCCCAGCTGTGATTTTGTTTCTCATCATTTTCTATGCGGTTAAATTTGCCATCCTTGAAGCCCATAGAGAAATCGAAGAGCAATCGAAAAAAGTGGTCGAAGAAACAAAGAGTTTATGACCTGTAAGGTTGGAGCTTTGTGCAAAAATCGACATCTCTTACAGAATAGTCAAGTATTGTAAACTAATACAGAAAAAACTAATCAGTATGTATTGGTTTTATAACCAATGAAAAAGGGGTTCAAAATGAACCCCTTTAATTATGCCTTTTTTCAACACTACTTTCATACAGAGACTATTATTAAGACAAAAAGATATTAATAT